>JBIIRW010000036.1:0-16925 GCA_044341385.1 Sediminibacterium sp.
GATAACCGCAATAAATTTGTTTAAAATATTTTTTGAATTAGAAAAAAGTATATTTAATATTGTGAAGGGAATTCAATTCCCGTACTTACTAACCCATCCATATACGAGGTCCTCTTGAGCATTCAGGAGGACTTTGTTTTTTCATTCAACTGTAAAAATGGAATATTATTTAATATATAAACCTTATCAAGTATTATCGCAGTTTACATCCTCGGATGGTAAATTGTGCTTAAAAGATATCTTGAATGTACCCAAGGATGTTTATCCAGTGGGTCGATTAGATTATGATAGTGAAGGTTTATTATTATTAACGAATGATACTAGTATTAATCATCAATTATTACATCCAAAATTTGCGCATGCACGAACTTATTGGGTACAAGTGGATGGCGCAATAACGAATGATGCAGTTGAAGCTTTATCAAAAGGCGTGACCATTTCAGTAGATGGGAAAACCTATGCTACTAAAAAAGCGGTACTTAAAATATTATCCGATAGCTTAGTGGTACCTGAAAGAAATCCACCCATTCGAGTGCGAAAAAGCATTCCTACCAGCTGGGTATCTATTCAGCTCACCGAAGGTAAAAATAGGCAGGTCCGTAAAATGTTTGCAAGTGTGGGCTTCCCCGTTGTAAGATTAATTCGGTCCCAAATTGGGCAGTTTTCTATAGCGCAAATGCAGCCAAGCGATTGCCTCTCCCTGAGTTTTGAGGAGGTTCAAAATGCTTTATTCGTTAATTGATGCTTAAGTTTTACTTTTGCACTATAATCTACTATAATATATACCATCCATGAGTCAATCATTGTCAGAGCAAGAAATCATTCGACGCGAAAAATTACAACAATTAGAAGCTGCGGGCATTAATCCCTATCCAGCCCCTTTATATCCGGTGACCCACTATTCAATTGATATAAAGCAAAACTATACCGAGGAAACCAAGGAGCAATTTGCAGCGGTTTGTGTTGCCGGTCGTATTATGAGCGTGAATGATAAGGGTAAAGTGTTATTTGTAAAAATTCAAGATGACAAGGGCATTTTTCAGTTATATATAAAGAGAGATGAAATTTGTCCAGACGAGGATAAGACCTATTGGGACGTGATGACTAAAAACGCCATGGACCTAGGTGACATTTTAGGCGCAACAGGATATGTGTTTGTCACCAAAACAGGTGAAACCTCATTGCATGCGAGTACCATTACCTTATTAGCAAAATCATTAAAGCCATTACCGGTGGTGAAGCGTGATGAAGATGGTCATGTGTTTGATGCAGTAACGGATCCTGAATTTAGATACCGTCAACGCTATGCTGATTTAATTATTAATCCCGATGTAAAGGAAACTTTTGTAAAGCGTACATTATTAATGACCACCATTCGTGAGTTTTTAAATACCCGCGGTGCATTAGAGGTGGATACACCTGTTTTACAAGCCATTCCTGGCGGTGCAGCTGCTAGGCCCTTTGCAACACATCATAATGCATTGGATGTTCCATTTTACCTGCGCATCGCGAATGAATTATATTTAAAGCGATTAATTGTCGGTGGCTTTGAATGGGTGTATGAGTTTAGCCGCAACTTTAGAAATGAAGGAATGGATCGTACGCATAATCCAGAGTTTACCGTATTAGAATGGTATACTGCTTACAAAGATTATTTCTGGATGATGGAAATCACAGAACAATTATTTGAAAAAATTGCAATCACCTTACATGGAAAAACAGAATTAACCGTTGGCGATACCACTATTAATTTTAAAGCACCTTTTCGTCGTGTGACGATTATGGAAGCCATACAGGAAAATACGGGTATTGATATTTCAGCAATGGATGAAGCGGGCTTAAGAGCCGTTTGTAAGCAATTGCATATTGATGTGCCACCTACCATTGGAAAAGGAAAACTAATTGATGAAATTTTTGGTGCAACCAGTGAATCAAAATATATCCAACCAACATTTATTATTGACTATCCGATTGAAATGAGTCCATTAACTAAAAAGCATCGTTCAAAGGAAGGATTGGTTGAGCGTTTTGAATTAATGGTGAATGGAAAAGAGTTAGCCAATGCTTATACGGAATTAAATGATCCTATTGACCAACGCAAACGTTTCGAGGATCAAGTAGCACTTATGGAAAGAGGGGATGATGAAGCCATGTTTATTGATCATGACTTTTTAAGAGCCTTGGAATATGGGATGCCACCTACTTCGGGAATTGGTATTGGAATAGATCGTTTGTGTATGATGATGTTGAACCAACCCTCTATACAAGATGTATTATTCTTCCCGCAAATGCGCCCGGAAACAAACGAGTAATTTTAAAAAATCATAAGATGAAACTATCGTGATTAATATATTTTATAAAAAAGATCATAAGAGGTTAAAGTAAAAGAAGGGTAAATTTTTTAAACCCTTCTTTTACTAACTAATCACGATAATTCAGAGCGGGTTTAATGTCGCCTAATAAAGCTTTGTATTTATAATCACCAATAGCAGTTTTAAGTTCTTGTGTTGCTTTTTGAATTAATAATGGATTACTCATTAAATCAATTGCAGTTAATGCCATTGCTTTACTTGCCACCAACATTCCTTTCGTTCCAATCTCTGTGCCACCTGCTGCTACTGCTTGCCAGCTATGTGCTGTTGTTCCTGGAACCCATGTTGCTACGCGTGCGCCAACAGTGGGCTTTAAATAGCTTACGTCACCTACATCAGTGGATCCGGTATTACCACCACCCATTTCATAGCTCAGTGGTTTGATGGTTGCGACTGTTTCCATAGCAATAGGTGCTCCATTAAATGTGGGTTGTATTTTTTTTGCAAATGCTTTTTCTTCCTCCGTATAAGTAACGCCCCCTACTTTTTCTAAGTTGCCTTGCATTACTTCAGCAAGCGTCTTATTAATTAATAAATCGTGTGTGCCACCAATGATATCATATTTCATCGTGGTACCCGTGCCTAAAGCAGCGCCTTCTGCAGCTTTGACAACTCTGTCAAAAATTTCAACGACCTCTTTGCGTTTTGGATGACGTACATAATAATATACTTCTGCAAAGTCTGGAACCACATTAGGGGCTTTACCACCGTTCGTAATTACATAATGAATTCTTGTTTCTTGCGGAATATGTTCCCGCATCATGTTGACCATATTGTTCATGGCTTCAACGCCATCCAATGCGGATCTTCCTTGATCAGGTGACATGGATGCATGTGAAGCCACGCCATAAAACTTAAACTTGGCAGATTTATTGGCAAGCGCCACTGAAGTACCCACTGCATTCACAACATCTGGATGCCAATGTATAACAGCATCTAAATCATTTAAAAGTCCAGCGCGTACTAAAAATACTTTACCACTACCCCCTTCTTCTGCAGGAGAACCATATACTTTAATCGTTCCTTTTAATTTACCAGCTGCAATTAATTCTTTAATTACAATGCCTGTTGCTACACTTGCCGTTCCAAACAAATGATGCCCACAAGCGTGTCCAGCAATTTTACCAGGGATGGTATTTTTTTCAGGACTAGCTGTTTGCGCCAAACCAGGCAAAGCATCAAATTCAGCTAAAATACCAATCACCGGCGAACCCGATCCGTAAGTAGCTACAAAGGCAGTAGGAATATCTGCTACACCTGTTTCCACTTTAAAGCCAGCTTCTTTTAAATGTTGCACATGTAATGCAGCGCTCTTCGTTTCTTTATAACCCACTTCTGCAAAATCCCAAATTTGCAGCGCCGTTTTTTTATCTAAATTATAACGATTGTCTAAAAAAGTAATCGTTTCGCTTTTGATGGTATTCAATTGTGCAACCATCGGATCTATTTTATTTTTTTTCTGTGCAGTAGCCGATAAAAATAAAAAGACCATGCTTAATAATAAAGTAGGTTTCATCATAAAATCTTTTATTAAAGTAGTATCGAAAAATTATAAAAACAAATCGTAAAATAATTTAGCCCCAGGTACAACGGAGTAATGTGCTAAATCGGTAATGCCTTCTGCGGCCAATACGTCTTCATCAATAAATGTTTTTCCTGTGTATTGTAATTTTTCTTTGCTTAAAATAAACAAAGCCGCATCCGCAATAATGGCGGGGGTTCGGCTCATGTTCGCTAACATTTCCCCACCCAATAAATTACGCACTGCAGCGGTATCAATCGTGGTGCGCGGCCATAATGAATTACAAGCAATTTGATCTTCTTTAAATTCTTCTGCCCAACCTAAGGTTAACATACTCATATCATATTTTGACAAAGTATAAGCCACATGTGGTCCCAACCATTTTGGTGCCAAGTTAATCGGAGGAGATAAAGTTAAAATATGCGCATGTGATGATTTTTTTAAATAAGGGAGTGCATGTTGTACAACTAAAAAAGTACCGCGTACATTAATGCTGTGCATTAAATCAAATCTTTTGCTCGGTGTATTTGCAGTATCTGTTAATTGAATGGCGCTAGCATTATTAATAACAATATCAATGCCTCCAAATTTTTCAACGGTTTGTTTGATTGCTTCGGCAATTTGTGCTTCATCACGAATATCCACTTGTACTGCCAAAGCTTTTACACCAAGGGCTTCCACCTCAGCAGCAGCTGAAAAAATGGTACCGCCCAAACGTGGATCTTCCTGTACCGATTTTGCAGCAATCACAATATTTGCACCTGCGCCTGCTAATTTTAATGCCATTGCTTTACCAATGCCTCTGCTTCCACCAGTAATAAAAACTGTTTTTCCTTGTAATGACATAATTAAGTTATTTTAAAAATTCAATGATTACTTTTTCTGTTTCCGCGCAAGCCACTTTCAACACCTCGTTTTTAATAATGGTATTAAATTCATGACTGAAGCTAATTTCATATTCGGCTTTATCTAAACGCATTTGAATACTCTCTGGCGTTTCGGTTTTTCTATGTTCTAATCTTTCTTTTAATACTGCAATGGAAGGCGGCTGAATAAATATAGACAAACTGCTTCTGCCTAATTGTTTTTGCACATGAATGGCGCCCTTCACATCAATATCTAAAATAGGGGTTTTCCCAAGTGCCCAAATACGCGTTAACTCCGATTTCAAAGTACCATAATAAACATCTTTATATACCATCTCATGTTCCAAAAATTCATTTTGCGCAATCAAACCTTCAAATTTAGCTAAGCTAATAAAGTGGTATTCAACCCCATCTATTTCCCCACCCCTTGGCGCGCGGGTAGTGGCAGACACCGAAAAAGATAAATTAGGGAAACGTTGCAATAAAAATTGGGCAATGGAAGTTTTTCCGGCCCCTGAAGGTGCAGTTAAAATAATTACTTTTTGAGATGGTTCTGACATCCGAACACGGTTTTAAAATGGCTTAATTGAACTTGTCTAAATTACAGAAATACCGCCTAAATAAATTAAATATTCTTCCGATTATGAAACTGTATTTATGCCGTATATTTAAAGTATAAAATTAATTATATAAACAATAGCATCATGCAAAAACAAATTTTCACCGCATTGTTACTAGTAACAACGCTTTTTGTGACAGCGCAAAGGCCAACTATGGAACCGCCTACTGCTGCAGCGGCTAAGCCTGCTGAAAAAGACCAATACCCTGCATTTAAAAGAGAAATTAATTTAGAGCAAAAAACCGAAACCAAGGGGGAGGTTACCATCAAAGGTCAAAAAGTACCCTACAAAGTAACTGCCACTACACAACCCGTTTGGGACGAGGATGGCAAAGCGATTGCCGCATTATTTTATGTATACTACGAACGCACCGATGTTATCAATAAGGAAACAAGACCCTTGGTCGTTTCCTTTAATGGGGGACCTGGTACAGCAAGTGTTTGGATGCACTTGGGATATACCGGACCCAAAAAATTAAAAATAGACGACGAAGGTTATCCAGTACAACCTTATGGATTTGAGGACAACCCACAATCCCTAATTGATGTTGCAGACATTGTATTTATTGATCCAGTGAATACAGGATTTTCTCGTATCCTAGATAAGTCCGTTCCTACTTCTAAATTTTTTGGCGTTAATGCGGATGTTAAATATTTAGCGGATTGGATTAATGCATTTGTTGCGCGTCAAAAAAGATGGGCGTCTCCTAAATTTTTAATTGGAGAAAGTTATGGTACCACCCGCGTTTCAGGATTGTCATTGGAATTACAAAATAGACATTGGATGTATTTAAATGGCGTGATTTTAGTTTCACCTACTGATTTAGGTATTGATCGCGATAGAGTATCAGATGCTGCATTACGCATTCCTTACATGGCAGCAACTGCGTGGCACCATAAAAAATTAGCCACCGAATTTCAATCCAAGGACTTAACCAATTTTTTGCCTGAAGTAGAATCCTTTACCATCAATGAATTGATGCCTGCCATTGCACAGGGCGGCGCATTGTCTATGGAGAAAAGAAAAGAGATGGTTAAAAAAGTTTCAAAATATATTGGCTTAAATGAAACCGTCGTTGCACAACAAAGTTTAGAAATTCCTTACAATTATTTCTGGAAAGAACTTTTACGTGATCAAGGTAAAACTATTGGCCGCTTGGATTCACGTTATATTGGCATCGACAGAATTGACGCTGGTGAAAAATCAGATTACAATTCTGAACTTACTTCATGGGAGCATTCTTTTACGCCAGCGATTAATATGTACTTAAGAGATGAGTTGGGATATAAAACAGATTTAAACTATTTTATTTTTGGCCCTACTTATCCTTGGGATAATACCAATAATAAAACGGGTGATAACTTAAGACAAGCGATGATGCAAAATCCGTATTTGAATTTATTGGTGCAATCAGGATATTATGATGGCGCATGTGATTATTTTAATGCAAAATATAATATGTGGCAAATGGATCCTGCAGGAAAAATTCAAGATCGTATGTTCTGGGAAGGATACAAAAGCGGACACATGATGTATTTGCGCAAGGAAGATTTAGCAACAAGTAATGATCACTTAAGAAGCTTCATTAAAAAAAGTATACCTCCTCCAGGTACACCTGCTATATTTAAATAAACACTTTCCATTTATATTAAAGTAAAAAGGGTCCCGATGCATCGGGACCCTTTTTTTGTATATAACCTATTGAAATACAATACTTAAGTAATAGTTTGTTATAACAAAAAATGTTATAACTTTATACAAATTTATACCATGGAAGATCGCCCACTTTATACTACCACCGTTCGCAAAATTGGCAACTCTAATGGGGTGTTGTTAAGCAAAGCAGTGCTAAAAAAATTGAAGATAGAAAACGGACAAGCCATTGATTTTATTTTGAATGACGATAATACACTGGTATTAAAACCGGTGAAAAAAATAATCAAACCAAAACGAAATAAATTAAATCTTTCATTGGCCAGTTGGGATAAACAATTCAAGCAAGCCATTCAAAAAAAGGAACTACCCGAAAAAGATATGTTTGAAGGCTTGACAAATAAATTTGATGAAAATGAGTGGTAAAAATTATTTGCAATTTGATGTCTGGTTAATTGATTTAGATCCAACCAAAGGAAGTGAGGTGCAAAAATCAAGACCCTGTGTAATTGTATCGCCGAATGGTATGAACAATAATTTAAACACGGTAATCATTGCACCCTTATCTCATTCTAATAAAAATTATCCATCTCGCATACCTTCTTTATTTAAAAAAGATCCTGGACAAATAATGTTAGATCAAATAAGATGTGTTGATAAATTACGACTTACTAAAAAGATGGGCAGCATTGATAACAACACTTCTAGCGATGTGTTGAAATTATTAAGAACGATGTTTTCTTAATATCTCTTTTTAAAATTGCGATTGTTGTTGTTGCGTCCACCACCATTGCCACCGCTTCCGCCAGGACCACCAGGGCCGCGACCACCGCGATTATTATTGTTTCGGTTATTTTGCCAACGGCCACCCGCAGGACGGTAATCCTCACTAAAGTTTTGATTACGATGTTTAATATATGGGGTGTTGCTAAATTCTAATTCACCGCCAGTAATTGCATTCAACTCACTACGAATTGCATCATCCTGCACTAATTCTTTATGCCAGTTACTGTATGCTAATTTCATATAATGCGCAATCGCATGAGCAAAGCCGGCTTTCTTTTCTTGGTCTGTTTCGGCCATTGCTTTATCAATCACCAATTCTAAGTTTTTACCCAAATGCGCATATCTAATTTTACGCTTAGGGTAAGGCAAAGGATCAGGTTTTTGCTTATAAGTTTCCTTCGTAGGAATTGGATAAGGACTTTCTACATCCAATTGAAAATTGCTCATAAAAAATAGGTGATCCCATAATTTATGTCTGTAGTCCTCGATATTTTTAAGCTGGGGGTTTAAAAAACCCATTAACTCCACCACGATATGGGCCTGCTCCTTCCTTTTGTCGCGGTCCTCAATAGTCATAAGATGATCAACCATCCTCTGAACGTGACGGCCGTATTCTCTCATCCCCATTATGCTTCTTGCTGTATTATACTCCATGTAAATTAACTTCGTCTGACAACAAATGTAAGGCTTTTTAGGGTAATTTTCCCCAACATCAAAAGGGATAGTTAGCCTTAACATCAGGCGTTTTCACGCCTTCTTCTTATCTTCGTAGCACTATGGAGCAATTGTTACAACAAATCGAAGACATTAAAAAGGAAATAGCCGCAGCCACAGGTGCTACTTCTGCTGAGGTGGAAGCATTCCGTATTAAATACTTGGGAACCAAAGGTTTGGTGAAACAAATTATGGGGGAGATGAAAAATGTGCCCAACGAACAAAAAAAAGAATTCGGACAAATTTTAAATGCTTTTAAAATTGCAGCCGAAGAAAAATTAGAAATATTATTAGCAGGTTTAGGCGAAGCAGATGACAATAGTACAAGTATCGATATGAGTTTGCCAGGCGATGAAATAACAGTGGGCACCAGACATCCTTTAAATTTAGTGCGCAATCAAATGGTTTCTATTTTTAAAAGATTAGGATTTGCAGTTGCAGAAGGTCCAGAGATTGAAGATGATTGGCACAATTTTGGTGCCATGAATTTACCAGCGGATCATCCAGCGCGCGATATGCAGGATACCTTTTATGTGAAGGAAGCGACAGATGAAAGTGCTGCATGGTTATTGCGTACACATACCAGTAGTGTTCAAGCGCGCGTGATGGAAACTCAAAAGCCACCAATTCGTGTAATTTGTCCAGGCCGTGTTTATCGCAATGAAACAATATCAGCGCGCGCGCATTGTTTTTTTCATCAAGTAGAAGGATTGTATATTGATGAAAATGTAAGCTTTGCCGATTTAAAACAAACCCTATATTTTTTCGTACAAGAAATGTTTGGCAAAGATGTGAAAGTAAGATTCCGTCCAAGCTATTTTCCGTTTACGGAACCAAGTGCGGAGATGGATATTAGTTGCCAAATTTGTAGTGGCAAAGGATGTAATATTTGTAAGCACACAGGATGGGTTGAAATTTTAGGAAGCGGTATGGTACACCCCAATGTGTTAAAAAACTTTGACATTGATCCTGAAAAGTATACGGGCTTTGCCTTTGGTATGGGCGTTGAAAGAATTGCGCAATTAAAATACCAGGTAAACGATTTGCGCTTGTATTCACAAAATGACTTACGCTTTTTGCAACAGTTCAAGAGCGTTTAGCAAAATACTATGTTACATAACACCAAGGGTATTGTATTACGTGTCACCAAATATGGGGATACAAGCATCATCATGACTGCTTATACAGAACTTTTTGGTTTACAACAATACATGATAAAAGGCGCCAGGGTAACCAGTAAAAAGGGCGCCAATAAGGGCGTGTTTTATCAACCCGCTGCTATATTGCAAATGGAAGTGTATCACGCACCCATGAAAGCGATGCAAATGGTGAAGGACGTGAGTTGGGATTATGTATATCAAACTGTGTATTCCGATGTGCTTCGAAATGCAGTTGCACTATATATTGTTGAAGTGTTACAACAAACCATGCAGCCGGAACCGCACCCTGAAATGTTTTATTTAATTGAGGATACGTTTAAACAACTCGACAAAGGTGGCGCAGGTTTGGTGAGCAACTTGCCTATTTATTTTTTAATTCACTTAAGTCAAACCATGGGATTTGGTTTGCAAGGAAAGTACTGCGACGAAACACCCATATTAGATATTAAGGAAGGGGAGTTTGTATCCAAACCACCAGCGCATCCTTATTATTTGGAAGCGCAAACTGCACAGGTAGCATCTACTTTTTTAGCGGTACAATTTTATAATGATTTAGAGACCATCTCCTTAAGCGGCGCACAAAGAAAAAAAATATTAGAACTATTTCAGTTGTCGCTCAGCTGGCATTATAAAAAATTCAGTGAAATTAAATCGCTGCCTATTTTGCAATCCATCTTGCATTAGTATTACCGATTCAAATAAATAAAACAAGGACCTGTGTGCTATTAAGTAGTAATGACGCGTATACTATTATGTATTACCGCGCCTTAATTCACAATCACTTCATCCGTGAATAAAAATTGTCTTCGGGAATTATCAGCTTGCACGCGAATATACCTAGCCGATGTATTTTTTAATAAGATTTCAAAAGTTTTAAAGGAAAGTTTGCGATCGGTATCGGAAATATTATTTTCAACTTTAATTGGCGTGCTAAAATTAATACCATCATTGGAGAATGAATAGGAAACCGACTTAGGCATATACACACCTGCCCCCACATATTGCATAAAGCGAAGCCCAATTTTATTTAAGGGGGTAATACTATCCATATCTACCACCACATCAAAATCAATTAAATAACCCAACCATTGTTTATCCGAATAAGTAATGCTACCAATGATCCCATTGGTTAGCGTGGATTCCGTTTGTGCAGGATAGCTTTTATCCCAAAGGGTATTGAACTTTACTTTTTTACCAATAGCTTTATGGTAATTGGAAAAATAAGTAGTGGGCTCATGAACCACGCCATCATTGGTGATGACGGAAGCTTTAATCGTTACTTCGCCACCTACATAAAAGGGCTGTTCATATTTTAACGAATTGATAGAAGGTGTTGATCCATCAATGGTGTATCTGATATTGGCATTAAAAATTTCAGAAGTAAAACTTATTTTATTTTTTTGTTCATTCATGTCAGGTGCTGAAAAAACTTCAACAATGGTGGAGGGGCGGTAGTAGTTGACATTTAATTTTTGTAATAATAAATAATGACTTTGTAAGCGACTACTAAAATTGTCAAAGTTTTTATTTGCAACAGGAGTCCATCCAACTTCACTTAAAGCAATGGCTCTGGGAAATGACATGTATTCAAGATGGGTGGTGCTAGGAATGTATTCTGACCATAATTGACCCTGCGTGCCCTTGATATATTTTTGTTTGTCAAGGGCAAGTACTGCTGGCACTGGATTGTAATTGTACACGCGTTTCATTGGCAAGTAACCGCCAATGGCTTCAGGTTGCGTGGAAGGAATATTTTGATAAGCATCAAAATAAGTTTCCCCACCCGGTGTCATGATTACATCGTGATTTTCATTGGCCGCTTGAATACCTCCTTTTTCGCCTCTCCAACTCATCACCGTTGCATTCGGACTCAAGCCCCCTTCTATAATTTCATCCCAGCCCAATAAATTCCGATTGTTTTTATTTAAAAACTTTTCTACCCGCTTTACTAAATAACTTTGTAGTTCATCCTCATTTTTTAAGGACTCATTTTTTATTCTTAGCTGACATTTGGGACATTTTTTCCAAGCGCCTTTACCTGCTTCATCGCCACCAATATGAATGTATTTGGAAGGGAAGATGGCCATTACTTCAGTTAATACTTTTTCAATAAATTCAAAACTCGCTTCATTTCCTGCACAAAACACATCATTCACATAAGGTTTACCGGAGCAAGAAAGTTCAGGGTAAGCAGCTAATACTTCCTCAGAATGTCCTGGCATTTCAATTTCTGGAATTACCGTAATACCTCGTGCACCTGCATAGGCCACAATATCCTTGGCTTGCAACTGCGTGTAATAACCACCATAGGCATTGGGATCCCCTTCCGACAAATACTTTCGTTCGTTATTCCACCAGCTTTTCCAATCATTATGTGTTCGAAATGCAGCCATCGAAGTTAATTTAGGATAGCTATTTATTTGTAATCGCCAACCGGGTCCGTCGGTTAAATGCCAATGAAAAGTATTGAACTTATACAAAGCCATGATGTCCAAATACTTTTTTATAAAACTAATTGGATAAAAATTTCTTGAAACATCCATATGCATACCACGGTATTCAAATCTTGGACTATCTATAATGGCACCACAAGGAATTTGCTGCGCATTTTTTTGTAACAATTGAATTTGCACTAAAGTGTTTGTGGCTAATAAAGCCCCTTGAATATTTTTTGCTTTAACTACTATTGTATTAGGAGCTATAGTAATAGCATATCCTTCTTTTGCAATTTTATCCGCACTGCCTGCAAGTATATATTTTATTGTAGTGGTTTGTTTATTTGCTGCAAAATTGTAGTTGCCTAATTGACTTTGCAATAATTGTTTGGCATGCAGGAGTGAAGCAGGTGTTTCAATAATGGTGTTACGATAAAAAGTAAATACACCTGGGGCTTCTTTTACTGATACCGGCTTTGGAATAATATTTGTTAAGGAAGTGGTGGGTGCACTTGTAGATTGCGCGGTTGCTTTTTGTAGCAAATACGGGCATATAAAAAGTATAGCTGTAAAAACTAGTACTATTTTTTTCATCGTAAAAAATATTATTAATTAAAAATTTAAAATTCTTTTTCAGCCATATCACTCACAGGAAGAATTATTTTTCTATTTCGTTTTGACATGTTAAAGCTTAATGAAAATTGTATTTGGTCTGTTTCGTAAATATAATTAGTTGTGGTATAAAAATTAGATCCCCGAGTCGTAATTCTTTGTCTGTTAGCAGTATTAGCTCCCACGTCTATATTAAGCCATTGCATTTGAAAGGACCATCGTTGGTCTATACTGGTTTTTTTAAGTGACAAATGAGGGGTAAAAAAAGCGCCGTCTTCCCCCTGTGCAGTAATTCTGTTTGATAAATAATTGATAGATAGCTGAATGGCAAGTCCCTTTTGAATCTTAAAACTTTGCGTGCTATTTAGGCTATAAATAGTACTCGCGTTGCTAACATTAACTGCCCCATCAAATAGGGTTCCTTCAATTTTATAACGATACACATTTCCACTCATCACGGATTGCCAATTAGGCGTAATGGTATTGGTTACATTCACTTCCATCCCAATTTGCAATGCCTTAGCGGCATTGGTAAATACCCTATTTAATATGGTGTCATTAAATACTTTATTTACCCGTTGAATTGGATTTTTAATGTCTTGACGATATATCGTAAAATTCAAATTGCCTTTCTGCCAAGTTTTTTCAAGTACCATTTCTAATGCCCCAGTAAGTTCGGGAAGTAAGTTTGGATCGCCTTGTTCAAGTGTTTCCGCATGCTCTCTTTCAGGTAAGGGGTTGAGTTCAAAGTTGTTCGTTCTTTTAACGCGTCGCGTGTAACTGGTTTTAAGAACCAATTTATTTTTTGCATCATAACGAAAAATAAAGCTAGGGAATAGGCTAGGAAGTATTAATTCATTTTGTGTGTTATTATTGGAAAATGTAAGTGTTCTAACTAAGTGCTCGGCCCTTAATCCAAATTGTTTGTATAATTTATTTTGCTTTTCACTGTATTGTATATAACCCGCATGTATATTGTTATTCACTTTTAAATTACTTGAAAATAATGGGTCAATCACAAATTGGTTCATCCCCATATTTTTATAAGCGTATTCAAAGTTGCCATTTTGTTGGTCATTTCTAAATTGATATCCCATATTAAAAGTACCCCTGTTGTTTTTTAATGTGTAATCAGTTTTAAATCTGATTGCATTCAACGGATTGGAACTTGGGTTACTAGTTTCTTGAAAAAGAAGCGACTTGCTTATATTGTTAAAATTTTTATTAATAGTAAGCCCTGTTAAATTGGCCCCTTCATATTGCAATGAAAAATTGATCTTAGCTTTCCCTGAAAGTTTGTGATCGTAGCCAAAATTTGCTAACGAAAACATAGCTTCTTTGTCCTGTGTATTTTCATTAAAATAATCAAAACTCGTAACCGCGCCTGTTGCAATTACACGATGCTTAATATTATATAACAAATCTGCTACCCTACTTTGAAATCTATTTCCAATATATACACCCGCTTCCCATCTGTTTCCTAATTTTGTATCATGTCCAATAGCAATGCGACCTCCACTATTGTATTTTTTAAAACTCCTTTCTCCATTTGAAGGGAAACTAGTGAACACACCATTGATCGTAGTATTTACATCCCCTTCCCGATAACCAGCAATATCATTTCTTAAATAATTAAAACCTAAGTTCACATCCCATTTATTTTTTCTATATCCTGCACTCACATCAAACGAACCTCTTTGTGGCTGCGCGTATCTTTTATTTTCAAAATTATTGAATGGTTTAGCACCATACATCACACTTGATTGCACCATCCAACCCAGTTCCAATGCTGTTTTGGTTACAACATTTATGATGCCACTTTTACCATCCGCATCGTAACTGGCTCCTGGACTCGTAATCACTTCAATATTTTCAATGGAGGCAGCGGAAAGCTGTGCTAATATATAACTTGGATCGCCCGCGGATGGCTTGCCATTAATCATGACTTGAAAACTACCAGAACCACGTAAACTAATTTCACCCAATCCATTGACTGCAACGGAGGGCAAATTTTTTATTAAATCAATACCATTTCCATTGGCTGCATTTGCAAATTGCCCTGCGCTAAAAACTTGTTTGTCAACTTTTAAACTAACAGGTGATTTTTTTCCTACCACCATCACTTCTGTTAATGAATATTGATTATTCTGTAAATTAATATCACCTATGTCAATCAATTTTTTACTCGGGGATAAAAAAATAGTCCTAGATCCAAACTGAATAAAGGAAATAATTAAGTACGCATTAGGAGTTATATTTTTTTCAAACAAAAACTTTCCTTCGATATCGGATAAAGTTTGAAATACTTTAATACCAGCACTGTCATATAAGCTTATGCTAGCAGCTTCCATGGCTTTACCTTTATTATCAAGTATACGCCCTTGGATAGCGGTTGTTTGTCCAAACACATGCGTTGTTAAACATAAAGAAAGCAAACAACTTATTATAGCAAATCGAAGGGGCGTTAATTTCATATAAATTTATACGGGTCGCATAAAGTATTAAGTAATAATTAAATGATTACTAATACAATTTTATTTAATTGGTGATGAGTTGTTTTGATGATGCACTGCTGCTTAATTTGCCTTCCGCATCTACTCCTGAAATTAATACGATCCCTGGCTTTTTTCCTTTTTCAAAACTACCTAAGTGTTTGTCCATTTGTAATGCGCGCGCGCCATTTAGGGTAGCCCAGCTAAGCATTTCAGCTAATTCAATAGTTGGGTTGTGTTTTTGAATTGTTTTTAATTCATCTAAAATATTTAAGGTCCAGTTGCTGGCATAGCTATCTGTACCCACTACGATACTGGCTTTTTGCGCGCGCAATAAATCAATCGGTGGCATTGCGCTTTCAATATATTGATTGGCATTGGGACATAAGCACCAAGAAGTATTTGGCATTTGTTGTTGCACTGCTTGAATGTCAGCAACGGAAGTAAAACTATTGTGGACTAAAATACAATGGTTGGCAGTATTAATTTTCGGCAATACGGATTGCAAACTTGTTTTTCCGGTGGCATGAAAATAATCAAGTGCGACTTTTGTTCTTTCATACATGCTAATAAAGTCACCTGTTTTATTTTCAAAAAATTCATTCTCTGCAGCAGTCTCTTGGTTATGCATACTAATGGTATGAGATCCAAAATGAGTTGCTAATAATTTTAATAAAGCAAAGGTGCAGGAGTAAGGTGCATGTGGCACTAGTGAAGCTCGAATACAATTTTGTTCAAAAGTATTTTGTAAAATAATACCTGCATTTATTTTATCCTGTGCGCGTGTTGGATCTAAATCGTACAATTCAACAAAACTATAATAGGCCAAACGATGTTTTGCTTTTGCGTTTAAGGTGTCCAGTGTATTACAAATATCTCCCACTGCAACTATTCCATTTTCAACCATTTCATTTTCTGCTGATAGTATAGCTTCTTGAATTAAAGCATCATCTACTTTTCGCAACCCCACAATTTGTTTTACAAATTCTTGCAAGCCTGTTTTCGCTGGAATCATTCCTTTCATGTGCGATAACTCCAAATGACAATGTGCATTAATAAAACCAGGACTAATGATGCCCTCAAAATTTTGAATATCATCTCCTGCATCTTCTATACCCACCAAGGCCTCAATGGTACCGTCTTTTTGGGTAATCAGAACCAGTTGGTCATCCAAAAGCTCGGCGCCTGTAAAAAATTGAGTTGCTTGAAATTTCTGATACATATATATAAGTAAGGTAAATTTAGGTCAGAACCCGCAATATTCCCCTAGATTAATGTCATTGCCACTGTTTTCGATTTGTTAACTCATTGATTTTCAGCAACATTTTAGTATCAATTATTTTATGATACAAAAATATTATTGATTATCAAGTAGTTATAGATACAGGGTAAAAAAACGACCCTCAAATATTGGGAAAGAACAATTTCCCCCCGTACCTTCGCCCTCCCTTATAAAAGGGGAATATTTTATGGCTGACGGGATAGCGCAGCCTCATTAAAACAAAGAATTATGAGTAAACTACATTTCACCACGAAGCACGCCAACGCGGCTACCGTTAAACATGGCTGGTACATTGTTGATGGTACTAATCAAACCGTAGGACGTATCGCTTCAAAAATCGCAGCAGTTCTACGTGGTAAGAACAAAGCTTATTACACTCCTCACGTTGATTGTGGAGATTATGTAATCATC
>JBIIRW010000037.1:0-16739 GCA_044341385.1 Sediminibacterium sp.
AATTAACATTGCAGAATTTACATTTTCCTCAAATGTGAATAACCTTATGGGACAAATGCCTTAAATAATACAGAATCGCTATAGGCAGTCAATACAACCGATTGTCCTGCAGGCAACATAGCCACTTTGCCTGCTTTCAATAGGATATCCTCCAACTGAATATCGCCTTGGTACAACAATAGCATTTCTAATCCACTAGTATGAATTGTGTAAGTTTCCCCCTTCGTAAGGGCAATTTTTGTTAAACCAAAATCGGGCACTGGGCAAGGATAGGCTATTTCATTTTCATTCAAAGCCTCCCCTTTTAAAACATTTGGATAGGTAGGAATAAATTTCACTTGTTGAATAAGCTCATTTACATCTACATGTTTGGTGGTTAATCCTCCCCTTAAAACATTGTCACTATTTGCCATCAACTCAATATTCTGCCCTTCCAAATAAGCATGTAACAATCCCGCTCCTTGAAAAACACCCTCGTATTTAGCTACTTGTACAATGTTTAAAATATAGATGGAAAAAATACCTTTGTCAATATTTTTTTCTGGCACATGACCCTCATAATATTTATTCGCCCACCAATGCGGATGTGACTTATCTACTGAACCACTTTTTACGGAACGCACCGCATCCAACATTAATGGCTTTAAAATATAATCAGCATCCTCCGCAGAAAGCTGCATAAAAAAACGATACAGCGCTTCATAATCTCCGCCCTTAAAATGTGCTTGCAAAGAATTAAATTGAAGAATCTCTTTTAATCTTGCTTCAAGTAATTCAGGTGCTAAAAATCCGTGCAATAACCAAAACTCACTCAAGGCAACCATCACTTCCGGTTTGTGGTTTTTGTCTTTGTAATTTCTTACCGCTGCATTCAAATCAATGCCAGCTGCATCCTCCTTTTCATACCCCAATACAGCATTTTGTTTGTTTGGATGCGCTTGAATGCTTAGCATATTAGCCACATCTAACACTTTATATAAATAAGGTAGTGCCCCAAAATTTGCTAGCGTTTTTTCTCCCAATAGCATTTTCCCCTCATCGGCTAACATTTTATCTAATAGTACTACACCCTGCTCCGTTGTAATTTCTGAAACAGCAGCAGGATGCACCCCCATCCAATATTCCGCATAAGGTTCATTATTTGGATTATCCACTCCCATTAAAGCAGGAATAAATTGGGTGCCTCCCCAATCATAATGCCGATGCTTTCCTTGTAATTTATACGCTTTTTGCATGTAATATATTCCGATAGGTTTACGCTTAATACTCGATTGTTATGAACAACAAAGATACTGGGTTTTTGGGCGAAAACATAACCGCTCAATACCTAACCCAAAACGGATTTGAAATTTTACATAGAAATTGGCGCTATAAACATCTTGAAATTGATATTATCGCATTTAAAGATGGGATACTCCATATTGTTGAAGTTAAAACCAGAACAGATAACCAATTTGGCTTTCCTGAGCAAGCCATCACTGCAAAAAAAATGCAGTTTTTAAAAAATGCGGCAGCCCATTACCAATATGAATATCCGCAGTGGAAATATATACAATTTGATGTTGCTGCATTATTGCTGACTCCTTCAAAGGAGTGGGATTTACTATTTATAACCGATGTTTATTTTTGATTTTTTTTTCTTAGGTTTTAAATGTTAAATTGTAGTAACATTATCGCGCCTACCCAAAATTTATTTTATGAGCAAGATTAAATTAAATAAAGCACTGATTACAGGCGGCGCTTCAGGTATTGGAAAGTTAATGGGATTGCAATTATTACAAAAAGGGCTTTCCACTTTGGTTATCTGGGATATTAATGAAACCTTACTTCAATCAACCGCATTGGAATTTAAAAAAATGGGTTACGAAGTTTATATCTATTTAGTGGATGTTATGAATACTGCGCAAGTAATAAATACAGCCGCCCTGGTAAAAAAAGAAGTGGGCAAAATTGATATACTAATTAACAATGCCGGCATTGTCGTTGGAAAATATTTTATCGATCATACACATGAGGATATTGACAAAACCATCGGCATCAACTGTAATGCGTTGATGCATATCACTAAAGAATTTTTAGGTGACATGATGCATACAAAACAAGGGCATATTGTTAATATTGCTTCTGCTGCTGGCATGGTGAGTAATCCAAAATTGAGTGTGTATGTGGCAAGTAAATTTGCGGTGATTGGCTGGAGCGATTCCTTGCGACTTGAAATGGAAAAAGAAAAAACAAATGTAAAAATTACAACTGTGACTCCTTTCTTTATTAGTACAGGTATGTTTGAAGGTGTCAAAAGTAATATTGTCCCTATTGTGAAACCCCAAAATGCAGTGAATAAAATAATTAGGGGTATTGAAAACGATCGGCTTTATGTTCGTATGCCGGGGATTGTAAATTGGGTTTATTTCGTCAAAGGCATATTACCTGCGCGATGGTTTGATATCATTGTGGGTAAATGGTTTGGCATGCACGCCACCATGAATGAGTTTAAAGGCCGACAATAATGGAAAAATTATTGTAGCAAGGCTTGCATCTTCTCCACCATCTTATAAGTGGCAGGACATAACTCCACATTTTGTTTGTGCACATGCACATAATCCGGCATCTTCTTTTTGGTTAGGTGAGGAAAACCAGCACAATCCGCAGGACGCACTTCATAGATATCACACTTATGCGTTTTCAAATTCAAAAATTGACATGGATTTAATTTATTCAACCAATCATTATCTTTCTTATCATAATGAAGCCACTTTTCTTTAAACTCCTTTGGTGTTGTATTTAAATGCGCTGAAATTCTTTTTATGTCCGTAGGTGTAAATGTTGGTGTCATTGTTTTACAACAATTTGCACAGCTTAAACAATCTACCTCCTGCCAAACTTCTTTATTCATTTTCTCAGCACTCGCTTCCCATGCTTTTGAATTATGCTTACTTGTTTTAGTTAAAAAAGATTTTAATTGTTTACCGTTGTGTCTTACTTTCTGCTTAAATGACCTTAAATTTACTTTCATATAATGTTTAATGTGAAATGGAATCAGACGCGAAATAAAATCATTATAACTTAACTATCAAATCTATTATATCAGTATCATGCATTGGACTGTCTATAAAAAAGGATTTAAGGCTTTTTTACAACTTGAAAAATCATTAAGTGATCATTCGGTAGAAGCATATTTAAGAGATATTGATAAACTATCCGACTATTTAGTATCCATCAACGCCCCTGTAAGTCCGGCGGATGTTACCTTACAACATTTGCAATCATTTATGCAATGTATTGGTGAAATGGAGATGGCCCCCACTTCACAGGCTAGAATAATTTCTGGCATTAAATCTTTTTTTAAATATTGCTTGTTGGAACAAATTTGCACTATTAACCCGACCACCTTACTCCCCACACCTAAAACCAGAAGAAAACTTCCTGATGTATTAAGCTTTGAAGAAATTGAACAAGTAATTGCGCAAATAGATTTGAGTAAACCAGAAGGCGGTCGTAATAAAGCTATTTTAGAAACTATGTATAGTTCGGGATTAAGGGTGACTGAAGCTATCAATTTAAAAATCTCCTGCCTCTACCTAGATGTTGGCTTTATAAGAGTAATAGGCAAAGGAGATAAAGAAAGATTAGTTCCTATTGGTTCTGATGCTATTAAATACATTAAGCTATATAAGGATACCATTCGCGTGCATCAAACACCTGCTAAGGACAACGAGGATATCTTATTTTTAAATAACCGCGGCAAAGGGCTGAGTCGGGTCATGATTTTTTATATCATCAAAGACTTAATTAGAAAAGCAGGCATTACCAAGTCCATTTCACCGCATAGTTTTAGGCACTCATTTGCCACCCATTTGGTGGAAGGTGGCGCCGATTTAAGGGCAGTACAGGAAATGTTAGGCCATGAAAGCATTACCACTACTGAAATTTATACCCATTTAAATAGGGAATTTTTGAGAGATACCCTAGATCGATTCCATCCAGCATTTCAAAAAAATAACCTATAATTCCCTAAAAAATATCTAGGTTTGTTGTCTAAAATTATAACGATGAAAAAAATACTTTTTATTATTGGGACTTTTATGAGTTTGGTTGCAGGCGCACAAGTAAAAATGCCCGCTGCTAGCCCAACACAATCATTAATTCAGGATTTTGGCTTAGGTAAAATTGAAATTGTATATTCAAGACCTAGTTTAAAAGGACGCGCTGTTTTTGGTAAAGGAACTTTACTTGCCCCTTTTGGGCAAGTTTGGCGCACGGGTGCAAATGGCGCAACAAAAGTTACTTTTTCTGATGCAGTAACAATTGGTGGTAAAGTATTACCAGCGGGTGCCTATGGTTTATTTACCATCCCAGGTGAAAAAGAGTGGACCATCATCTTCAACACAAATTCAAAAGGCTGGGGAAGCTTTGAATACAAAGAAGCAGAAGATGTGGTAAGATTAACTGTTAAGCCTGAATTCACAAGCAACACCACAGAAACATTTTCAATTGGTGTTGGAAACATAACGCCTGAAACGGCTACGATTGATTTGAAATGGGGCAAAGTCCTAGTTAATATACCTGTATCTACAGATATTAAATCAACCATTCGCAAACAAGTAGAAGCTACACTTGCAGCTTCTACTGTAAATTCAAATGCTTATTCAGCTGCTGCTAATTTTTATTTCGACATGGATAAAGATTATGCAAAAGCTTTAGCAAATGTGAATAAGGCAATTGAAACAAATGCAAAAGCATATTGGTTGTTTTTATTAAAAGGTAAAGCGCAAAAAGCGTTGGGTGATAAGGCAGGTGCTAAAGAAAGTGCAAATACTTGTATTAAGTTAGCGACCGATGCAAAAAATGACGACTATATTCGTTCTGCGAATGAAGTATTGGCAGGTTTATAATCCAATATTTCGAACTATATTAAAATGAGCCTCCCAATGGAGGCTCATTTTTTTTAACTATTTTTGTAAAACACAAGCGGAGGTGGCGAAATTGGTAGACGCACTACCTTGAGGTGGTAGCGCTCATAAACCGGGCGTGGGAGTTCGAGTCTCCTCTTCCGCACAAAGCCTATTCAACAAAGTTGAATAGGCTTTTGTTTAACCGAACGCGTCAAGAACTTGTTCTTGAAAGCGTGAGGATAAACAAAAGCAAAAAATCACGTGAAACGTTATTTTTTTAAAGGCTTTGAGTACGCACCCACTCGGAGTCAAGCGAACGAAGTGAGCTAATCTCCGAGAACCTCAAAGCAAATGAAATTTGGCTTTGAGTACGCACCCACTCGGAGTCAAGCGAACGAAGTGAGCTAATCTCCGAGAACCTCAAAGCAAATGAAATTTGGCTTTGAGTACGCACCCACTCGGAGTCAAGCGAACGTAGTGAGCTAATCTCCGAGAACCTCAAAGCAAATGAAATTTGGCTTTGAATACGCCATGAGTTTTCCTTATTTGTTTCCCTCTTTTTTTGCATCTTTGTAATCAGTAAAAAATCACTTATGTCAAACTACACCGTTTCCTGCCCCAAATGCTACCATAGCTTTGAGCCTACTGATGCTATCCGTGAGGAGGTGGAAAAAGAGTTAAGGGGTAAAATGACCGATTGGCAAAAAAAGAAAGAAGAAGAAACCAATCAACTATTGGCTGATCAAAAATTAAAAATTGAACACGAATTATCCGAACAATTAAAAAAAAGCTTAGCAGAACAATATGAACACAAATTAAAGCTTGCACAGGAAGGACAGGAAAACATGGGAAAGCAAGTAAAGGAATTTCAAGAAAAGGAATTGGCTTTTTTAAAAGAAGTGCAAGCCATGCAAACCAAGGAAGCAGAACTTGAAATTGAACTACAAAGAAAATTAAATACGGAAAGAGAAAGCTTAAAGGCACAAATTCAAAAAGAAGAAGCGGAACGCTTATCATTAAAAGACCAAGAACACACACTTAAAGTAAAAGAACTTGAAAAGAAATTAGAGGACCAACAAAAGCTAGCAGATGAAATGCGCCGCAAAGCAGAACAAGGTAGTATGCAAATGCAAGGGGAAGTGCAAGAATTATTATTAGAAGAATTATTAAAATCAAGTTTCCCCTTTGACCAGATTTCAGAAGTTGGCAAAGGAGTTCGTGGCGCTGATTGTATTCAAACCGTTAGAAATAATTTAGGACAGGAAGCAGGAAAAATAATTTATGAGAGCAAAAGAACTACTGCTTTTTCTCAAGAATGGATTGAAAAACTAAAAGCGGACATGCGCAGCCAAGGGGCCGACATTGCAGTGATTGTAACGCAAACCTTTCCAAAAGACATGGATCGTTTCGGTGAAAAAGATGGTGTATATATCTGCTCCTTCCAGGAAGTAAAAAGTGTTGCCCTTCTATTAAGAAACGCCATTTTAAAAATATATGAAACCAAAAAAAATCAGGTGAACAAGGGTGATAAAATGAGCTTATTGTATGACTATCTCACTGGTAATGAATTTGGCGAACAATGGAAAGCCGTGGGTGAAGGATTTAGACAAATGAGACAAAGCATACAAAGAGAACGTGATGCGATGGAAAAGCTTTGGAAGTCCCGTGAAAAACAATTAGAAAAAGTTTTATTAAACGCAATGCATATCAAAGGATCTATAGAAGGTATTGCAGGCGCTGATGCGATTAATCTAAATTTACTAGATGACGAGGAACAAGTTTCATTAGAGGAATAATTACAACACTAATTACTTTACATAGCAAGTAACTGAAACATAGTCATCTCCATAATGATAATCTAGGTTTACTTCTTTATTTGCTTCTTTGTGTAATACAAAAGCGGGCATATTCCCCTGCTTATTTGTGGTTAAAGTAGGAATATAAAAATCCCTGCTAAAATCAATACCCAATTGTTCATGTTGCTTGTACATGGCTTCTTTGGCTGCCCAAAAAAATGCAAGCTGCTGTAAAGTTTCTTCCTCGCTCAACCCCACCAATAAATCTTTTTCTTTGTCATTCAAAAATTTGTGCGCCACTTTCAATATCCTTGGATGAATTATTTCAATATCAATGCCTATTGGACTATGGTCGCAAACGGCACAGGCAGCATATCCTTTACAATGTGAAAATGAAAAATGAAACGGCACACCTTTTAAATAAGGTTTCCCATTATCTGCCAGAATCAAATCAGCCAAATCAATTTCGGGCATCATTAATTTGAACAGCAATCGCACCGCCAAATGCTGGATGCGCCTTTCTTCATTTTGTATTGGAATGGGTAGTTGCATGCCTTCCTCAAAAAACGAAAGCGGCTCCCGTATCGCCCAAATGGCTAAATGGGTAGTGTCGTTGATATTTTGTTGATAAAAGAAAGGCATAAAAAAAAGCTTTGAGTTAGATTGCACCGCGGTTCATACCGCTAAATTAAACATAAATACACAAAGATGATTTTATCTGATAAGCGCATTTTAGAAGAGATTGAAAAAGGAACGATAAAAATAACACCTTACGATAGAAAAGATTTAGGCAGTAATAGCTATGACGTGCATTTAGGAAAGTGGTTGGCTACTTATGACAATAATGTTTTGGACGCAAAAGCGCACAATACCATTACCTATTTTGAAATTCCAGAAGAAGGTTATGTGTTAGAACCTAGTGGATTTTATTTAGGGGTGACCTTAGAATACACCGAGACGCACGCACATGTTCCATTTTTAGAAGGCAAATCATCTACCGGCCGATTAGGAATTGATATTCATGCCACCGCAGGAAAAGGTGATGTTGGATTTTGTGGGAATTGGACGCTTGAAATTTCAGTAAAGCAACCTGTGAAAATATATAAAGGCATGCCTATAGGACAACTTATTTATTTCCCGGTGGATGGTGAAATTGAAGTGAGCTATAATCAAAAAGCAAATGCCAAATATAGCGGCCAACCAGACAAGCCTATTGAAAGTATGATGTGGAAGAATAAGTTTTAATGTTGCTTTTTTTGATAGGCCAACGCCCATAATAATACATCATTATAACTATTGATGCCACTCGCCTGCTTGTTCCAAATTAAAAATTGATCGTACAATTTTTCAGAACCTGGAATACGTTGATTTTGTCTGGCTAAAAAGAATGACCTAATTGTTTTGCGATCGGACAACACCTTAGGTGATAAAAGTGCTTTATTCCTTTTTACGACTGCTTCCCATTTTTTAAAGTCCCCCGATTTAGCAATCATAAATAATTGCGCCTCCTGACTGTACGTAAATAATTGTAGCTGCATGGCATATTCAAATATTGGATCCTTTGAATTCGAAGCCAATATAAAAGCGATAAAGTTGGCCTCCGTTTCAGAGGCATATCCTAATTGATGGGCTATTTCATGGCTGATTGTAAATGGCAGCGTTAAAATCGGCAAATCATTCCTAATGATGGCCTCACCCGTCAATGGATGATAAAAAGCAAGGTACCCAACATAATCTCCTAATTTGGGCAATTGCGCCCATTTAATATTGGGGTGTGCATAGCTTAAATATGGGTATTGTTGTGAGATGGTCCCATAATGCTTAATTGTCTGCTTTATCAAGCTGTCCACTTTCACCGCCATTAATTGGGAATCTGAAATAATCGATCTTGTTTTATTGAGTTGGTTAATCAAAGACAAGCTCATGGAATCCATTTCTCGCACTGAGTAGCTTTTGGGAACTTGAAGATTAAATTCCATTGCTGGGCTAGATTGCTGATAATTCAACCCCCAGATAAGCTCAAAAATCACAAATAGCACACTCACTTTTTTACTAATTAAGTACCCCGTATTTGAAGTGAAAATGAATGATTTAAATTGATTTTTTAATTTATATAAACTGTGTATAATACTGTAAATCAGTAATATAAGTAAAATTATATATAAATACTCTCCGATGGCAAAAGGAATAGCCCCAGTGATTATCCGTAACCCCATGGTACCCCATTTAAACAATACCTTGGTGTAGGCCAATTGTACAAAATCTGGGAAAAAAGTGCAAATCACTAGCACCATGGCTAATATTTGCCATATCCATTTTACACCCCATTTGACTATTTTATTACCCCTTTTCAATTTGGAACTTATTATGCGGTAAAATTAGGATAAACTTTGTCTTTTGGTTGGTTTTTACTAACTTTGCCACCCTTATAAGTACGGTTATGAACCAAAACAGGGCTTACGAAATAGCATTTGTGGGTTTAATTCCCGGTTTACACGAGTTAGAATACCGTATTGAGGACAAGTTCTTTACTAGTTTCGGACCGCAGGATTTTGAAAATTGTAACACATTGGTGAAACTCAAATTAGAGAAGAACCAAGGTTTCATGCAATTGCATTTTGATGTGGATGGAAAGGTGGAAACCATATGCGATCGTTGTGGTAATCCCCTAACGGTGCAATTATGGGACGAGTTTAATCTGATTGTAAAATTAGTAGACGACCCCGACACCATGAACAGCAATGAAGAGGATCCGGACATATTTTATATTGATCGACATGAAAGTCATTTTTCAGTAGCTGCTTGGATATTTGAATTTATAAATTTGAGCATCCCCTTACAAAAAATTTGCAAGGAAACTGAAAAAGGAGAATCCACTTGCAACAAGGAAATACTGGATCAGTTGCAAAAGTTTAGATCAAACCCAAATGAAATTCCAAACAATAAAATTTGGAAAGATTTAGATAAGTTCAAGGACTTGGGGGAATAAAATAGAAAACAAAAAAGTAAAGAGAACCAAAAGGAACAAAGAAAGTAGAAAAGTAAAATAAATATAAACTAATTAAAACATAAGAGATGCCTAATCCTAAACGCAGACACTCACAACAAAGAAGTGCTAAAAGAAGAACTCACTACGTAGCGCAAGAAGTTACCTTAAGCAAAGATGGCACAACTGGTGAAATCCATGTTCGTCATCGCGCGCACGTTCAAGAAGGTAAATTATACTACAAGGGTAAATTAGTATCTGAAAAAGCGCCACTTAAAGCGTAATTCAAATAAAATTTAATGAATATCGGTATTGATATGATGGGTGGTGATTTTGCACCACTAGAAGCTGTAAAAGGCGTAAAACAGTATCTTACCAATTCCGATAACAACATATTTTGCATTGGTGACGAAACACAACTGAAACAATTATTTCAGGAACATGGTTTTTCGTCACCATTTTTGCATTTAGTACATGCCCCAGAAGTAATTGGGTATCATGAACATCCCACAAAGGCTTTAAAAGAAAAACCGAACTCCTCCATTGCGATTGGATTTAAACTATTGGCTACCGGTGAAATAGATGCATTCTTAAGTGCGGGAAACACTGGCGCCATGTTAGTGGGTGCTATGTTTAGTATCAAGCCAATTAGTGGTGTCTTAAGGCCCACCATTGCCACCTTACTTCCTAAACTAAATGGACAAACAGGTATATTAGTGGATGTAGGTTTGAACGCAGATTGCAAACCTGAACAATTAAATCAATTTGGTATTTTAGGCAATTTATATGCTAAGCATATTTTAAATATTCCCGATCCATCGGTTGCATTATTAAACATGGGCGAAGAGGAAGGTAAAGGAAATGCATTAGCGCAAGCCACCTACCCTTTGTTGAAAGAAAATACAGCCATTCGATTTATTGGCAATGTAGAAGGAAGAGATGTTTTTAATGACAAAGCAGATGTAATTGTTTGTGATGGATTTACGGGTAACGTCATTCTTAAGACTGCCGAAGCCATGTATGATGCTGCAAAGCATCAAAATTTGGAAAACGATTCTTTCTTTGGACGTTTCCATTTTGAAAACTACGGAGGCACCCCTGTTTTAGGTGTCAATAAGCCTGTCATTATCGGACACGGAATTAGCAATGCAAAAGCCTTCTCCAACATGATTGCACTTGGTGAAAAATTGGTAACTACAAAATTCTGTGATATAATCACATCTAATTTTGCGAATCTCTAGTAATTACTAACATCTCTTAGTTTCTCTAATTTTTACGTTAATTTTACAAGATCAACATTGATCAAAAATCCTATGTGGTTAAATAATATATTAGAGACCATTGGCAACACTCCTTTAATTCGTTTAAATAAAATAACCGAATCCATTCCCGCGACCATACTTGCCAAAGTGGATTATTTTAATCCAGGAAACTCAATAAAAGATAGGATGGCTTTAAAGATGGTTGAAGTGGCAGAGGCCGATGGTAGATTAAAGCCAGGGGGTACCATTATCGAATGTACCAGTGGTAATACTGGAATGGGATTAGCATTAGCAGCAATTGTCAAAGGTTACAAATGCATATTCACAACTACTGAAAAGCAGAGCAAAGAAAAAATAGATATTTTAAGAGCGATGGGCGCTGAAGTATTTGTATGCCCGACCAATGTGGAACCTACTGATCCCAAAAGTTATTATTCAGTGGCACGAAAGTTAGCTGACGAAATACCAAATTCCTTTTTTGTAAATCAATATGATAATTTAGCGAATCGCCTAGCACACTATGAAAGTACGGGTCCGGAAATTTGGGAACAAACGGAAGGAAAAATTACCCATTTAGTTTGTACTGCTGGAACAGGCGGAACGATTACAGGTATTGCAAAATTTTTAAAAGAAAAAAATCCGAGCATTCAAGTTTGGGCGATTGATCCTGTTGGATCACTACTAACTCATTATTTTAATACTGGAGAAATTGATCATAGTAAAGTGGCCCCCTATATTGCAGAAGGATTTGGAGAAGATTTTATACCTGAAAATTATGACATGTCCGTCATTAATCATTTTGAACAAGTAACGGATAAGGACGGTGCTTTGATGACACGACGATTGGCCAAAGAAGAAGGTCTTTTTTGTGGCTATAGTGCGGGAAGTTGCTTACAAGGTTTACTACAATTAAAAGATAAGCTTAAGCCAACTGATATTGTTGTTTGTATTTTTCATGATCATGGCAGTAGATATGTAGGCAAAGTATATAATGACGAATGGATGAAAAGCAAGGGCTTTTTATAACCGCTTTCCCCTATTAGACTAACCCTTGTTTGGACAAGAATTTGTATATTTGCCACTCAATATGTAAACTATGAGTAAGTACCCTTCTGGCGTTTTATTTGGCAAAGAATTAGAAGCATTATACAACGATGCCAAAGTCAACAATTTTGCAATTCCAGCAGTAAACACAACAGGCACAGATACCATTAATGCTGCTATCGAAACAGCTGCAAAGGTGAATTCTCCTATCATCATACAATTTTCAAACGGAGGCGCGCAGTTCATTGCTGGCAAAGGCATGCCGAACGATAATTTGCAAGCGAATATTCAAGGTGCTATTGCAGGTGCTTTACACGTTCACCAAGTTGCTAAATTTTATAATGTTCCTGTCGTATTGCATACGGATCACGCATCAAAAAAATGGCTTCCTTGGATTAGTGCATTAATTGATGCAGGGGAACAATACAATAAAGAAAAAGGACAACCTTTATTTAGTTCACACATGTTGGATTTATCTGAAGAGTCTTTGGAAGAAAACATTCAAACTTCTGCTACCTTCTTTAAAAGAATGGCACCATTAGGTATGAGTATTGAAATTGAATTAGGGGTAACTGGTGGTGAAGAAGATGGCGTTGATAATAGCGGTGTTGAAAATGATAAATTATATACGCAACCTGAACACGTCGCATACGCATATACTGAATTAAGTAAAATCAGCAACATGTTTACTGTTGCAGCAGCTTTTGGCAATGTCCACGGTGTTTATAGTCCAGGCAATGTTGAATTAAGACCCGATATTTTAAACAATAGTCAGGTATATATTCAAAACCATTTAAAGACGGAAGCAAAACCTGTTTACTTTGTTTTCCATGGCGGTTCTGGTTCTCCTCAAAATCAAATTAGAGAAGCCATTGGATATGGTGCAATTAAGATGAATTTAGATACCGATTTGCAATGGGCTTTCTGGGAAGGTATTTTGAAATATTATATTAAGAATGAAGCCTACCTACAAACCCAATTAGGAAATCCTGATGGATCAGACAAACCCAATAAAAAGTTTTACGATCCTAGAGTATGGTTAAGAAAAGGGGAAGAATCCTTTATTTCAAGACTAGAAATTGCTTTTAATGACTTAAACTGCATTAACCGTAACGCTTAAACAAAATTTTAACACAGCCATACTAATTCAAAATTAGGTGGCTGTTTATTTTTTTATAACTTCATAATAACGAAACCGATTGCATAAACATAGCAGCTATTATAGCCCGTGTATATTATTTTAAATCGATGCTAATGAAAAACAGAGAAGAAGATATTGAAGTAAACCTAACTGGCGAGGAAACTATTGGCAATGACGCTAGTAAATCCAGATGGTTTAAAAGAATAAGAAAAGGGATTACTACTTCCACAGCCGATAAAAAAGAAACGCCTGAGGGATTGTGGACAAAATGCCCATCCTGTAATCATATTTGTACAAGCTCCGAATTAAAGGAAAATTTATTTATTTGTACCAAGTGCAACTTTCATCACCGTATTGGTAGCGATGAATATTTTGACATTTTATTTAATGAAGCTGAATTCACTGAATTATTTGATAATATCAAAAGTAAAGATGCGTTGAATTTTACTGATTTGAAAAATTATCAAAAACGATTGGATGAAATTCATGCAAAAACAGATTTAAAGGATTCCATGCGTGTTGCTGTTGGAAAAGTAAACGACGAATCTATGGTAGTTGCTTGTATGGACTTTGAATTTATCGGCGGCTCCTTAGGTAGCGTAATGGGTGAAAAATTCAGTCGTGCTGTTGATTATTGCATACAACATAAACATCCTTTTTTAGTAATTAGTAAAAGTGGTGGCGCACGTATGATGGAAAGTGCATTTAGTTTAATGCAATTAGCAAAAACAAGTGGTAAATTATCCCAATTAAGTGATGCAAAACTACCATTCATCTCATTATTAACCGACCCTACTTTTGGAGGAATTTCAGCAAGCTTTGGCATGTTGGGAGATATTAATATTGCGGAACCTGGCGCTTTAATTGGTTTTGCAGGCCCTAGGGTCATTAAGGAAACCATAAAAAAAGATTTACCTCCTGGCTTTCAAAGAAGTGAATTTTTATTAGAACATGGATTTTTAGACTTCATTATTGATCGTAAGGAGTTAAAAAACAAGCTTTCTGAAGTAGCCTTCCTTTTTAGAAATTAAAAGGCCTTCCATCTAAGTTTCTAATTCAAAAACAGAATACTTATATTACTTTTGTTCCCGGTCCCGAGTATTCGAGACCGGGATTATTTTTTATGGCAAAAGTTGTTAAACAAACCGAACTCAATAATAGGCAAGCCTATTTTAACTTCCACATCGAGGACAAGTATGAGGCTGGCATTGTATTGTTAGGTACTGAAGTAAAATCGATCAGAGAAGGTAAGGTGAGTTTTAATGATTCCTTTTGCATGTTTGACAAAGGAGAACTTTGGGTAAGGGGTTTATTCATTAATGCCTACACTCATGGTAATAAAAATAACCACATTGAAGTACACGATCGCAAATTGCTTTTAAATAAAAGAGAACTTGAAAAACTAGAAGGCAAGGTCAAAGAAAAAGGTTTTTCCATCATCCCACTGCGGATTTTTTTTAATGAGAAACGCTATGCCAAAGTGGAGATTGGCTTGGCAAAAGGTAAAAAGGAATTTGACAAACGAGAAACCATCAAAAATCGAGATGTTGATAAGGAAATAAAGCGCCTACTCAAACGCTAACTTTACTGCCCTACCCACTTTTTTTTAAAGCATAAGATGAATAAATGCTATGTCGAGCGAACATTGTGAGCGAAGCGATCTGAGAGCCGAGGCATAGGTGTTTATTCTCTGGCGCTTAAAAAATATATTTATTCTTTTTCAATATTTTTTCAACTACTCATATTTTTTCTTAGGTGCATCCGCTCCTTTTAATTGCTCCGCTATGGCATTGGGATGTGGCCGATGTGTGGTTGCATAAGCAACGCCAAGTAACACTACAAATGCGCCAAAAGACCAAGCCAATTCCTCTGGAATTAACCAATACCCCCAAGCTTGATTAATTTTTGCATGCGCTGGTTCACGTAATTCATAAATAACTTCAACACGCGCTCCTATCCTATCACGATAAGTCATTGAATCCACTTTAATAGCATAATATTTCCCATATTCAGAATATTCAGCAACAACCAACCCCGATTTAAGTTTAATTACTGCCGGCGCAGTTTCACTATCAAAATAATCTGGCTGCCTGCTAAATGGCAGGTATAATAAAAAACAAACTACAAATAATATGATCGCTGACTTAAGCAATGTAAAAAGTAAATTTTTAATTTAAAAAAGGGGCGCTTCCTTTTGAAGCAACCCCTTTTAATTATTTTGAATGTAAATACCTAGTTACTCAAACTTCTAAAGTCAACAGGAACTAATTTACTTACTCCAGGCTCTTGCATGGTAACTCCATAAATGACATCCACTGCACTCATTGTTTGTTTATTGTGTGTTACAATAATAAACTGTGAGTTGTCACTGAACTTTTTAATCATCTGCGTAAACTTGCCCACATTCGCATCATCTAATGGCGCATCCACCTCATCCAAAATACAGAAAGGTGCTGGCTTGATTAAATAAATGGCGAATAGCATTGCCGTTGCTGTCAACGTACGCTCTCCTCCACTCAACTGACTTATAGAAGATGGTTTTTTACCTTTAGGACGTGCGACAATTTCAACGGCTGTTTCAGCTAAATTATCTGGATCCACCAAAATTAAATCACAAGAATCTTCTTCTGTGAATAAGGCTTTAAATACTTTTTGGAAGTTTTCACGCGCAGTATTGTAGGTAGCCAAAAATGCCTGATTTGCAGTAGCTTCTACTTCCTGAATCGTCAACATCAAACTATCCTTAGCTGTGACCAAGTCATTCTTTTGCTCTAAAATGAAATCATATCTCTTTTTCATCTCCGTATAGGCTTCAATAGCTGTAGGGTTTACTTCACCCATATTTTCCAGACGTTTTTTCATTCTGTCTGTATTGGCTTGTAATTCATCCAAAGAAGTGTCTGTTAAACGTCCTTCGTCTAAAATATCCTCTATTTCAACCTTGAACTCAACATTCAATCGCTCTTTGGTTCCTGCTAATTGTAATTTCAAGTTATTCAACTTATCCTTGATCTCATTAATTAATTGATCTACCAATTCCTTTGATTTCACCAAGTGTCTCAATGCACTTTCCTTTTCTTGTAAATCATTTCTTAACTTATAATAAGTTTGATCCGCTTCATTTAATTTTAATTCTTCTTCTTCCTTAATTCTAATTGATTCAACCAAACCTTCTTGCAATGAAGTTAATTGATCTTTACTTTCAATGATCGCCGCTGAAGCTTCCGTTAATTGAACACTATTCGTTTGAATTTGTGCATGCAAATCATTCAATTGATTTTCCTTGAACAACACTTCTTGTTGCAATGCCTCAATTTTACTTTGCTGCTTCGTCAATTGTAAGTTCATCTCATTAAACTCACCGGAAGCTAAATGGTACGCTTGCTCAGCAGCTTGATATGCCAATTCAATGGCTTCTAATTTAGTTTGGGTTTCCTGTAAGGATATATTCAATGCATCAAAAGCAATTCTTGTATCTGCAATTGCAGTATGCTCAAATTGTAATTTTTCTTCAAATTCTTTCAACTTAGTAGCCGCAGAAGTTTGCGCTAATTGTAAATTTTCTAATCTATTTTTATTTGCAAAAACTTCATTGATTAAAGTATTCACCAATTGTTC
>JBIIRW010000102.1:0-4853 GCA_044341385.1 Sediminibacterium sp.
AATGAACTAAGTCATATTGCAAATGAATTAAGAAAAAAGCAGGTGCCTCATGGAAAAGTAACTTGGCAAATTGATCGTAATTTAAATACCACCAATGTTTGTATCGCGAATTGTAAGTTTTGTAATTTTTATAGAATCCCAGGACATGCAGAAGCATACATTACTGACATGGATACCTATCGTGTAAAAATTAAAGAAACACTCGCATGGGGTGGAGATCAATTATTATTACAAGGGGGACATCATCCAGAATTAGGATTGGCTTTTTATACTGGAATATTTAGTCAAATAAAAGCTGAATTCCCAACCATTAAATTACACACTTTAGGACCCCCAGAAATTGCACATATTGCAAAACTGGAAAAAATGAGTCATACCGATGTTTTAAAAGCCTTGGTCGCAGCAGGTATGGATTCACTCCCAGGTGCAGGCGCTGAAATTTTAGTAGATCGCGTTCGTAAATTGGTATCTAATGGAAAATGTGGTGCAGATGAATGGTTAGATGTGATGGCTGCCGCACACCAATTAAATATTACATCGAGTGCTACGATGATGTTTGGCCATGTTGAAACCTTAGAAGAAAGATTTATTCATTTGGTTCGTATAAGAGAAGTGCAGGATAAAAAACCAGCCAATGCAAAAGGATTTTTAGCATTTATTCCTTGGACCTTCCAGGATGTAGATACCTTACTTACCAAAATAAGAGGGGTACATAATTTAACCACGACGGAAGAGTATATCCGCATGATTGCCATAAGTAGAATTATGCTGCCTAATATCAAAAATATTCAAGCAAGTTGGTTAACTGTGGGTAAGGCCACTGCGCAGGTTTGTTTAGAAGCAGGTGCCAACGATTTTGGTAGCATCATGTTGGAGGAAAATGTAGTAAGTGCCGCAGGTGCACCCCACCGCTTTACCTACAAATCCATACAGGAAGCCATTGCCGAAGCTGGTTTTGAGCCACAATTAAGAAACCAACAATACGAATGGCGTGAATTACCTGCTGGTATCATGGAGCAGGTAATTGATTATTAAAGTTTGGATCTACATTAATGTAACTTTTTTACTAGGAGTTCGTTATAGGATTATAACGCTCAATGCCCCATCATGACTGAACAGGATTACAATAATTGTGTAGATGAACATTCCAATGGAGTGTACCGCTTTATTGTAAAAAATATCAGAAGTACCCAAGATGCAGAAGATATTGTGCAATCTGCCTTTGAAAAACTTTGGGTTAACCGGGAACGTGTAACCCCACTCAAAGCAAAGTCCTATTTGTTTACGGTCGCCTATCATCAAATGATTGATGTGATTCGAAAGGAAAATAAAAAACCTACCACAAACGAGTATATGGAAGTGGATCAGGTGACGCACCAAACTAGTTCCGAATTAAAGCAAAATTTATTAAGCGCCATTAATTTACTCAACCCTACACAAAAAAGTTTGGTGTTGTTAAAAGATTATGAAGGCTACTCCTATCAAGAAATTGGAGAAATTATGAATTTGTCCGAAAGCCAGGTGAAAGTTTATTTACATCGTGCTCGGTTATTTTTAAAGACCAAATTATTGGAACTCGAAAAAGTAAATGCGTAACCATGGAAATTAACCAACATAATTACGAGCATTATTTTTTGATGTATATCGATAATGAACTTTCCGCGGAGGAAAAGGCAGCGGTCAATGACTTTATCATGCAATATCCAAATTATGCAAATAAGTTGGAGACATTACAACAACTTAAGATAAGTCCAGATATCCTGATTTATGAAAATAAATTTTCATTATACAAATTGAGCGAACAGGATCAACAGTGTATTACATATTTGGAAAATGAAATGACCAATGAAGAAAAAGCAAGTTTTGAAAATAAATTGTTCGCAAACACTTCTTTGCAATCTATTGTAAAGCAATGGCAGGGCGCTTTTCTTACTACGCCAACAAACATAGAGATAGCTCCAAATTTTAAAATTAGCCTATATAAAAAATCAGCACAGATAAAGCCTTTGTGGGCTACTATCCCTTTTAAACGATTGGCATCGGTTGCGGCAATATTAGTTGTAGTGATTGGGGTTCGCTTATTTAATGCGGAAAATAAGCAAGAGACACCCTCCTTTACCAAAAATATTGGAGTAAAAACTGAATTAAATAAGGCAGCAGTTACTGAAACAAATAATGTCGCTGACATCAAGGCTACTGAAAATTCAATCGCTTTAAATAAGATAAAAAAAGAAGCACTGTCGCCAATTGTACCCATTAGCGCGCAAGCCCAAAATGAAAAAGTAAACAGCAACTTAAATTCATTAAATAATAAAAATATTGCGGCGCCTAATAATGATGTAGAAATTGCATTGTTAGCTAAAGAAGATATAAATACGAAAACGATTGATGAAACAATTACGTTAACTAAGGAAATACGCCCAACAAGCATTTCAAATGTAAATGAAGAAACGAAAAATAATATGGAGGCGATTATTACACCAATCCAGGTGCAATACAGCAATATTGATACTGACGAGGAGGATCGTGTCATTAATATTGCCAACCTAGAAATTGATGGTGCAAAATTCAGAGAGTTCAGTCGAAAAATTACCACCCTGTTTAAAAGAAACAAACCCGAAAATGATAAATATAAATAAAATGAAAAAAGTAAAGTTACTCTTGGTATTAATGATGAGTTATGGTATCGTAAATGCACAAGCGGATAGTAGTGTCAATAAAAACCCTTTAAAAGCCGATACTATTATCATATCCTCGGATAGTGTAAACATTGGAAATACTACTTTTTCCGCAGATACCATTACCATCGGCAATATCATGATCGTTAAGGGATCCGGCAATAGGACTATCAAAATGGAGAACAACCGAAACCCGGTAATCACCTTTGACCAAGACAGTATACAAATAGGGCCCTATAAAGTAGTAATTGACGAAAATAGCCACACACGCTTTAATAAAGGCTGGGTTAAAGGTGATATAGATGGTGTTAAAATATATAAATCACCCAAAGCTGTAAGAAACGTGAGGACCAATTGGTTTTCCTTTGATTTGGGATATGCCAACTTTCAGGACAAATCACCCACAATATATTATTTACTACCGCCTTCTGGTATCATGCCCCCTTCAGGCATCGGCGCTGATAATTTAAAATTAATCAATGGCAAGTCAAGCAATTTTAATTTATGGATTGTACAACAAAAAGTAAACTTATATAAAAACAAATTAAATTTAAAGTATGGGGTAGGATTTGAAATGTTTAATTTCAGATTAGAACAACCCGTTAGTTTCAGAAATGATCTTCCCAATAAAATGATTTTAGATAATATATCTTTTTCTAAAAATAAATTATTTGCCAAATACCTTACAGTTCCATTTCAACTCAATTTTAAATCAGATCCTAAGAGCAATAAAAGTTTTTATATGAGCGCGGGCATGAGTGCTGGATACCTTGTGGATGCAAGAAATAAACAAATAAGTAGCGAAAGAGGTAAGCAAAAACACGATGGTAATTTTAATTTAAACAACTGGCGTTTCGCGACCATTGGAGAGTTAGGGGTTGGCGGAATCAGACTCTATGGATCCTATGGCCTGACGAATATGTTTGAACAAAGTGTTAGCAGAATTGAATTTCATCCTTACACGATTGGATTAAGATTCAGTAATTTTTAAATCCTTAAAAAATTAGCTGCTTCATTTAGTTAAACAGTAAATAATATTTACATCAAAAAAGCCCGCCCCGAATTTTCGGGGCGGGCTTTACTTTATAAAACCGTATCGTTTATTTAGGACGACGCGATAAATTTAAACTAAATTTTCAGCGCCAAAATAAGGTTGCAACACTTTAGGTAATGCAATGCCTGACTCGGTTTGATAATTCTCAACAATGGCAGCAAAAATTCTTGGCAAGGCCAATGAACTACCATTCAATGAATGCGTAAACTGTGTTTTACCTTCGCCATCTTTGTATCTGCATTTCATGCGATAAGTTTGATACGCTTGGAAGTTGGAAACGCTACTTACTTCCAACCACATTTGTTGCGCAGCACTATACACTTCAAAATCATAGGTAATTGCAGAAGCAAATCCCATATCACCCCCGCAAAGTTTTAATATGCGATAAGGTAAACCCAAACTAATTAATAAATTTTCAACATGGGTCACCATCTCATTTAAAACATCATCGCTTTTTTCTGGTGGCACAATTTGAATGATTTCTACTTTCTCAAATTGGTGTACTCTATTCAAACCCCTCACTTCTTTTCCAAAACTTCCAGCCTCTCTCCTAAAACAAGGGGAATAAGCGGTCATTTTTATAGGCAAATCTGATTCTTTTAAAATGGTATCTCTAAAAATATTAGTTACGGGAACTTCCGCAGTAGGAATTAAATAAAAATTATCTGCAGTCGCGTGATACATCTGTCCTTCCTTATCTGGCAATTGTCCTGTAGCAAAAGCCGAAGCCTCGTTCACCATAAAAGGAGGTAAATATTCCGTATACCCAGCTGCCGTATTAAAATCTAAAAAATACTGTGCCAATACTCTTTGAAATTTCGCACCCTTACCAATATATAAGGGGAAACCACTTCCTGTAATTTTAGCACCGGTTTCAAAATCAACCAAATTATATTTTTTGATTAAATCCCAATGCGGAACGGCATCCTTATGTAAATTTGGTTTTACCCCCGCCTCTTTCACTAATACATTCTCTTCGGGTGATTTACCCAAGGGCACAATATCATGGGGTAAATTTGGAAATTGTACCATGGTATTATGTAAACTTGTTTCCACCTCGGCCATTTTCACCTTTAAAGGATCTAATTGCTTCTTCCATTCTGCAACCTCATTTTTAAGCG
>JBIIRW010000123.1:0-16687 GCA_044341385.1 Sediminibacterium sp.
TTCCATTGGTAGTTAAAAATTTACCCGCATTCCCCGATTGGGATGGAGCCAATGCATTGAATCCTGCATTAGCAGATGTTGCACCTGTGCCACCTTTAGTTATTCCTATTGCAGTGGCGTTCCATACACCTGTTGCAATAGTGCCTAATGTAGTTATAGAACTTTGTCCAGCATAGGTAGATGCAATGTCAAGTACATTGGAAGTAACTGTAATTTTATTTGTAGTACCTGCAATCACTACTGCACCTGTTGCTCCATTTACGGATTGAACATTGGTGGAAGCCGGATAAAATGTTTGCCAGTTTGCTAATGTTGAAGCTGGTAATGCAGTCAATAAATAGTTTGTTGCATTATCAGTTCTTATTGCAACAGCTCCCACTGTCAATCCAGTTAAGGCTAACATATTTGTTTGGCTGTTAACTACATTTACAGATGCAATTGAAAATGCAGGTAATTGTGCAGTTGGAACTTTGCCATCTGTTCCTAATCCTGCTACACCATTTGCTATACCAATTGTACTATTGTTAATTTTTGTATCTAATGCTGTTTGTGTTAATGCGCTTATTGGCTTATTAACATCACTTGTATTGTCAATATTTTCTAATCCAAAATTTGTTTTAAAACCTGTCACCGTTGATGTTCCCGTTCCTCCATTTGCTATGGCCACTAAGCCAGTTATATTTGTGGCATTACCTAATAAATTACCGCTAAATTCTCCGTTGGCATCTCGCTTTACAATACTATTTGCTAGGTTCGAATTGGTTGCGTTGTTGGCTAAGGTTACTCCGGCAACAATTTCATCTTTTGTTTTTCCACTCACACTCATTACTAATGGGCTACTAGCTGTTCCGCCTAAATCACCTGCGAGTAATATTTTTCCTTTACTTGTAGTAGTTGCATCTTGCACTGAATTCGTAATGCTTCCTGAAGCGTCCGCTAAAGCGTTTGCCACATATTCGGTAGTGGCAATTTTTGTACTATTGTCATTAAGTACTTGAGTAACAGCAACCGCAGTTATTGGAAAAACTGGAATTCCTGTAAAAGTAGGGGAGTTTAAATTTGCTTTTAAATCCAATGCAGTTTGCTGTGCAGTGCTAACTGGTTTATTGGCATCACTTGTATTGTCAATGTTTCCTAATCCTAAATTTGTTCTTGCATTCGTACTTGTAGATCCGCCCGTTCCTCCATTCGCAACAGCAACAATACCTGATACATTTGTTGCATTACCTGTTACGGTTCCTGTTAAGTTTCCTATAATATTACCAGTGACATTGCCCGTAACATTACCAATTAAATTTGAAGAGATAACATTAGCGCTAAAATTTCCGCTGGCATCTCTTTTTACAATACTACTCGCTAAGTTTGCATTAGTAGCATTATTGGCTAATATAGTAGCTGAAGCAATTTCGTCTTTAGTTTTTCCTCCTACACTCAATACCAATGGGCCACTACCTGTTCCGCCTAAATCACCTGCAAGTAATATTTTTCCTTTACTAGTGGTGGTAGCGTCTTGAACTGAATTGGTAATGGTTCCAGATGCATCGGCCAATGCATTGGCAACATATTCTGTAGTGGCTAATTTAGTACTATTGTCGTTTACTGCTTGTGTTACACCGCTCGCACCAATTGGCATTACCGGTAGTCCAGTAAAAGTAGGAGAGTTCAAATTTGCTTTTAAATCAAGAGCAGTTTGCTGTGCAGTGCTTACTGGTTTATTGGCATCACTTGTATTGTCAATATTCCCTATACCTAAATTTGTTCTTGCATTCGTTGCGCCACTGGCGCCAGTACCACCATTGGCAATTGCTACAATACCAGATACATTGGTTGCATTGCCTGTAACTGTTCCTGTTAAGTTGCCTATAACATTTCCGGTTAAATTTCCGGTTACATTACCAATCAAATTAGCACTGATTGAACTTGCTCTAAAATCTCCATTCGCATCTCTCTTCACAAAAGCACTTGCTAAATTATCGGCAGTTCCATTTCCAAAGGCAACAACTGTTGCTGCAATACTATCTTTCGTTTTTCCACCCACACTTAATACCAATGGGTTGCTAGCTGTTCCACCTAAATCACCTGCTAACAAAATCTTTCCCTTGCTAATGGTTGTTGCATCCTGAACCGAGTTGGTGATAGAGCCTGACGCATCTGCTAATGCATTCGCAACATATTCGGTAGTTGCCATTTTTGAAGAATTATCATTTAATGCTTGCGTAATTCCTCTTGTTGTACTTGGCATAGTAACATCGCCCGTGAATGTTGGCGACACTAAATTTGCTTTTAAATTCAATGCTGTTTGTTGTGCAGCACTCACTGGCTTATTGGCATCACTTGTATTGTCCACATTGGATAATCCTAAATTCGATCTTGCACTTGAAGCTAGGTTCGCTCCTGTGCCTCCATTGGTAATTGCTACAATTCCATTTACATTCGTCGCGTTGCCCGTGACTGTGCCTGTGAGGTTTCCTGTAATATTTCCTGTCAAGTTACCTGTAATATTTCCTATTAAATTTCCTCTAAATGTATTTGCAGAAATGGTGCTTCCTGAAAAATCTCCTATAGGACTTCTTCTAACTAAATAATTTACAATGTTAGTGGCAGTAGCCGAATTTACTAATGTCATTGAATTTCCTAAACTATCTTTTGAAATGCCTCCCATAGACATTACTGTTGGTGCACTTGCACTGCCTCCTAAGTCACCTGCTAATTGAATTTTTCCTTTCACTGAACTTGTTGCATCTACAATACTTCCAGTAGAGGTGGAACTTGATCCAGAAGCAGCATTATTTTCTACATATTTTTTAACTGCATATTGAGTAGGGTATAATAAATTACTAGCAGAGGTTCCGCCTAAAGTTGTGTCACTTGATTTATTCGTTAATAATTCTTTACCATTCATTGCAGTCAAATAATTGGCTAACATAGTAGCAGTATCCGTAATATTTAATTTCAAATTGATTCGGTTAGAAAGCGAGGCAGTATCTTTTGTAATTCTTCTACTTAGCATAGTGGCTGTATCTGCAATATTCAATTTTAAGTTTATTCTATTGGAAAGTGCTATGGTATCTCTAGCAAATCGAGTAGTTAGCATATTAGCAGTATCTGCAATATTTAACTTACTTGAAATTCTTGTTGAAAGTAAAATTGTATCTCTAGCAAAACGATTACTTAACATAGCACTTGTGTCTGCTGCGCCTATTTTTAAGTTAATTCGATTGGAAAGTGATATAGTGTCTTTCCCAATTCTATTATTCAACATGTAAGCGGTATCAGATAAATTTAATTTTCCAGCCAATTGTGCAGTTAAATTAGTATTTCGTGTATATGGATACAGCATGCTGCTGGTATCGCTCGTATTTACTTTTAAACCTAAGCTATTTGTATTGGAAGTATTTTGTTGGTTAAATGACCATCTACTTATTAAACTTGAGTTATTATTACTAGTGTCTGCTGAAAAAATTCCTGTTCCAATATTATAGAGGATTGGTGCATTGGCGCTAAATGCTGCCCTTGCTCTTGTATTGGTATAAAATAAATTACCTACTTCGCTTAAATCTCCTGTATTAATATTTAGAGTTCCTGTTTTCCCATTCACGCTTTGTACCGGTGAACCCGGAGTAAGCATCTCAATCCAATCACTTAATGAATTACCATAGTCAGTGCTAAGTACAAATGTTTTACTTAAATCTGTTCTTACACAAACAGTTCCCTTAGAGGAAGTTTCACCAATAGCGATCATTTCAGCATTGCTGCCAGCCGTGGATACAGAAGTGAAAGACAAAGAGGGGAGCAAATAGCTTGGAATTTTACTATTTCCATCCAATCCTGCAATACCATTAGGTGTATTTAAAGAGCTAATACCTACCTTGTCGTTTAATGCGTTAGAAGTCAGCAGGGAGACAGGTTTATTCAAATCTGAAGTATTGTCTACATTTCCTAAGTCTAAACTACTTTTATCTATAATAATATCACCTGTTAATGAATTTACTGAGGTAACCGCGATGGTTGGTATAGTCGGTTTGTTAATTAAATCATTATAGTTACCAGTAGCCGCAATTGCACTTAAGTTGTCTTTAATTGCATAGTTCTGCAACATTCTGGCAGTATCTGTAATTTTTACTCTTTCATTTATTCTGTTGGATAATGTAATTGTATCATCTTTGAGTTTTTGAATTTGTGAAGCAGTTGCAAATAAGCCAATGCTATCTGAAAGATTTACTTTTAAATTTATGCGATCGCTCAGGTTAGCTGTATCCGATTTTGTTAGTTTAGTATCTACTAAGTTGGAAAGGTTTGTTGCACTGGCTATAGAAAATTTCAAATCAATACGATTATTAATTGCATTGGTATCAGGCAGGCTACTTGTTAGTTTATATAATGTAACATAGTCATTGACACTATCTGCTATGTTTAATTTTAGATTAATTCTATTTGAAAGCCAATTGGTATCTCTTTTGAATCTGTCATTCAGCATAGAGGCGGTGTCAGAAATATTTAATTTCCCATTTACAGTATTAGCAAGTGTGTTTGCACTACTTAAATTATATTTCAAATCTAATGCTGACTGTGTAGCAGTACTAATTGGCTTGTCTTGGTCATTGGTATTATCAACATTGCCCAACCCAACTTTAGTAGCACTAATCCCAGATGCAATTTTGGCATCCGTAATTGCGCTATTCGCGATTTTCGAATTTGTGACTGCCCCATTTAAAATTACTGGAGCATCAGCTGTTCCACTTAAATCTCCCGCCAATTGAATAATTCCTTTTGTTATAGCATCTGCATCAACAACTGAAGCGGATGATCCTCCTGATACACCACCTCCTGCACTTACTACTGCGGCGACACTATCTACATATCTTTTAACGGCATTAGTTGTAGGGAATTTAATATTCGAAATAGCATCTGTATTTATATCTAAAGATTTGTTTTCAGCATTTTCTTTTAAGTTGATTCTTGTCGATAAAGCTGTTGTGTCTCGACTAATTCTACTTGAAAGCATATTAGATGTGTCAGCCAAGTTTAATTTTAAATTTAAATTCGAATTAACATCAATTGTTTTAGCATAATTAGCAAGCATGTTTGCAGAATCGGAAATATTTATTTTGCTATTTATTGAAGTAGCTAATGTGCTACCGCTAGATGCATCATATTTTAAACTTAGTGCGGCTTGTGTTAATGTGCTAATGGGTTTATCTAAATCACTTGTATTATTAACATTCTCTAGCCCCACCTTTGAAGCGCTAATACCTGGTGCAATTTTACTATTTGTTATTGCTGCGTCTGAAATTTTATTAGTTGTAATAGCGCCATCGGCAACTGTTGGCAAATCTGATGTTCCAGTTAAGTCACCTGATAGTTTTATTTTTCCTTTAGTAGTTGCATCTGCATCTGCAACCCCGCTTGAAGTTGTGCCGTCAATGTATCTTTTTATTGCCTTTACAGATGGGTATTTGATTTCAGATAACGCATCTGCCACAATATCATTTGATTTGTTAAGTTCATTTTCTTTTAAATTAATTCTATTGGATAAAAATGAAGTATCACGTTTTATTCGATCACTCAACATTGTGCTAGTATCAGAATTATTTAATTTAACTGTTGATAACTGAATAATTGAGTTTTTATAGTTATAAAGCATAGCGCTTGTATCAGCAATATTTGATTTATTCATTAAGGCGGCGTTCACATCGAATGAGTTTGCCTTAAGCGCTAGGTTTGTATTAACATCGGCTGTATTGGCTTTTAATGCTAATGCTGAAGTTGTTGCAAGTGCACTTAAGTCTTGATCACCCGTATTAGTTCCTGAGATAGCAGCAAGTTTTGTTTTTTCCGCTGTTGTAAAATCATTACTTGATAATTCTTTCCCAATTATTTTATCAACTTTAGTTGCAATGCTTGCATTAATAGGAGCTAAGTCAAATGTTTTAGCAGCAAGTTGTGTTGGCGTGACATACTTCGTAGTACTATCTGCTAAGTTTACTTTAGTAGTAATGCTTGCGTTAATGGGAGCTAAGTCAAATGTTTTTGCAGCTAACTGCGTTGGGGTAACATACTTTGTGGTGCTATCTGCTAAGTTTACCTTAGTTGCAATACTGGCATTAATAGGATTAATGTCAAACGTTTTTGCAGCTAATTGTGACGGCGTAACATATTTTGTAGTACTATCTGCTAAGTTAACTTTAGATGTCAATCCATTATTAACCTCGGAAATATTTGCTTTTAAACTTAACGCTGAATTAATATCTATGGTATTCGCTTTTAAAGCCAAACTATTATTTATACTTGTAGGGTCAAATGTCTTCGCTGCTAATTGGCTAGGGGTGACATATATTTTATTGCTATCAACTAAATTTACTTTATTATTCAAAGCTGTATTAATTGCATCAGCTGTCAATGATGTTATATTAGAAGCAATAATTTCATTCACCATTTTTTTATAGGGCGCTAGCATTGCAGCGGTATCGGTACTGCCTATTTTAGTGCTTACTGAATTTTCTAATGATTTTATTGCTTGGGCTTTTGCGTAAATCGCTAACATACTTGAAGTGTCCGATATGCTTAATTTATCATTTAATCCAGCAGCACTTCCTGCATACAATGCGTAAGGAACAGTCCCAAATGGGGTTGTACCTAAATCAATCCATTCCTTTGTGTAATCCCAATTTGGGATAGGCGCTCTTGGTGTTATTGCAATTTTTAAACTCAAATAATATGGCCCCATAGCCCAATCAATATTTGTAAGATTCGTTGCTGAGCCACCTGTTCGCTTTCCATTTCCAAGGCTAATATTAAATACACCGGTTTCGTCGGTATTGGCTTCATGCTGTTCAATTAATACTTTTGTACCCGACGCCGTATATTGTATAATACTTGATTCAATATAAATTTTACGATCCTTCGCTGGATTGGAAAAATTGTCTCTAGCTATTGCTTGAAAAAAGATACCATTTGCTGTTGTTTGTGCAAATATCTGATTTGGCAATATTGTGCTCAATACAAATAGGATACCAAAGGTGGCGATTAATTTAAGTTGTTTATTCATAAATTATAATTCTAAATAATTGGGAAATATATTTTTAATTGGCTTTAATAAACTTTAAAGCGTCAACATAATTTTCGGATTCGATTTTTAACACATAAGTTCCAGATCCAAGTGCACTCACATCCAGATTGATTCCTTGGAATAAACTATATCCTGATTCTTTTCTTGTGGATAGTAAAACACCTTCCGTTGTCCAAACGCTTAGGTTAAAGGATTCAGTTAAAGGTGGCGTGTTGGTGAACTTAACTTTGGTCGTAATGTTTACCGGATTAGGGTAAAGCTTTATACCTAGGCTGTTAATTTTTAAACTGACTTCACAGTTGATCGCAAACTGCCCACTACCTCTTACGCCATTTAAAACAGCCACGCCGTTTTGTACATTTAAACAAGTGGCGATGCTATTAAACTGTATAGCCATGCCTGTATTGGACGCGCCTGGGATACTGCCCATGCTGCTCATCATAAAATTAGCAGATGATTGTGCTTGTAGCTTTGAGGGCATCATGGCAAGCACCATCAAATTTGCAATCGCTATATTTTGAAGGAAGTGTTTCAGCATTTTTTCGGATTATTTTTTGCTTGTGTAATACAATTGGGTTGTTTTACCATTTATTGTATAGGATAATATTAAGTTTTCGGAACCTACGGAAACAATATCATAGATGTATTCAATAGGGTTGCCATTACTGGTTGTTGCTTGCACATGAATTTGTAATTGGCCACTTACTTTTTCAACACTATAACTGCCATTTAATCCATCAGAGTCCTGTGTAGTCAAGTTTTTCAAAAAGTTAATGTAGTAAGTAGCTTGACCAACATAAGTTTTAGTAAGCGTTCCTGTTTGGCTGTAATCCAAAAACCAAGCTTTGTCCTGAATCATTTTTTGTGCAAGGTTCGTCTCAGCCATTGTTGTGTCCTTGGAGCAAGAACCAATGAATGTGAAAGCTGCAAGTAAACTATATAATAAATATTTTTTCATGTTGTATTTCGTTTTGAGGATGGTTTTAACTTTTAAAATAAATCACTGGCCTTAATCATCATACCCAATTCAAAGCTGTTGATATTGGTTTTGATCGGTGATTTGGTAAAGGAGGTAAGCCCTTGCTTGTAATGTAAAAACAGGGTGTAAAAGTTTTTATTTTCAAACTCAAATCCTACATCACCTCTTAGTAAAAACCTTGCGTAATTGTTATTCACTAAATTATCAGCACTTTGGGCTGATAAACGCGTATCCAAACTAGGCCCTAAAACAAAATAAAAATGGTACTTACTCGTATCGCTGATGGCCAATAGCTTTTTGTAATGCATCGCGATGCTCAAGTTTAAAAACTGATCATCGGCTTTAAAATTGGAGAAGCTGCCTAAAAATGGAGGCAAGCTTTTAGTATCCTTGTAATTGTTAGCGGTAGCTATTTTATTTAAACTCACCTGAAAGGAGTAATTTTTTTTGTCCTTGTATAAGCCATCTACCCTAAAACCAGCAAAGTAACCCGGCTTATAACCAGCCGTGCTATTATCTGAAATGTTGTAGTTAAAACTTGAATTAAACCCAGCAGCCGTAATCGCCTGATTGGATAAACTCATTCCACCCAACAAATAAGTGCTATTATCGGTGAAGTTGACAAAGGTTTTATTCCAGGAAGCTTTGAAATTCTTTTTGAACTTTTGGGCAGCTTCGGAACCGGGCTGTTTTAAATACAGCTTGTCTTGTTGTTTTTGGGATAACTTTTTATCAGTAATATTGGTTTGACCAAATGTGGATTGTTGTGCCAGAAGGGTCAGAAATAAAATACTAAGAAAACTTAGTTTTTGAAATACACTCATAAGAAAATTTGATTATATATTTAGTCTATTTGTAAAATGGTACTTATTTGATACAGAATGATGCGTTGAAGTTAAATCTAGAAATAAATCTATGTGCTTTTTTTACAATAAATTTTTATAAATTATTTTAATATATTTATATATTTTATTATCTAAATAGCTGAATAGTAGGTTGTTGCGATTTTTATTAAAATTTTTACTCCTTCATATGTGTTAGTGCCCATTTTAACAAGCTATTGTTGTCATTGGGTATATTTAGCTTTTTTATGATGTTGTAGCGATGGTTTCGTACTGTTTTATCAGATATAAATAGGAGCGCTCCAATCTCTTTGCTCTTTTTTTGTTTAGCGATTAAGTCAATTATTTTATATTCAGTTAAGCTTAATCCACTTAATAAATCCTCGTGTGAATACTTTTTCTCAATGTAGTTAAATGCCATTTTTACACTTACCTTAATTTGATCCTCATTCCAAGGTTTAACAATATAGTTTAATGAGTTTGTAGCAGCTACTTCGTCCATCATTTGTTTATTACTAAACGCACTAACATAAATAATTTCTAATTTGGGTAATAAAACATATACATCTTTAACAAAGTCAATACCTGTTAATCCCTTTCCAAGGTTGATGTCGCAAATGGCAAGGTTTGGTTTAAAAAATTTTGCTTGGATTAATGCTGTTTCGTAATTATGAACTAATATGGTATTATAGCCGTTGGCAATAAGTACTTCCTGTAGATCAATTCCTACAATTATATCGTCTTCTAATATTAGAATTTTATTGTCTTTCATTTTTTATATTAAGATTTGTCGAAACTAAATTTAATTGTATGTTGAACACCATCATTGCTTGTGATTTCATGTGCTGCATTTAGCTGTGTACACATGATTGTTATTAATTTTAATCCCAAGCTTTCCGTCCTCACTAAATCTTTATTAAAACCAGGACCATTATCACTAATGTGTATTTCAATAATACCCTTGGTCGAAGCCATGGAAATGTTAATAATCGATTTCATGCCATTGCCTATTTCAAACTTGAATGTATTTGAAACTATTTCATTGATAATTAAGCCCAGATAAATCATCCGCTCTGTTTCTAATTCAATATCTTCTTCTATATTATATTGAATTTCAACATTTTCCTCTTTTTTATATATCGACTTTAGATGGTTAGTAAGCGTGATGATATATTCGTTCACATTAATATACTCATAGTTGTCTGAGTTGTACAAAAATTCATGTACTAAAGACATGGTATGGATACGGTTTTGAACTGCAGTCAAGTTAGTTTTAGTTTCTGGATCATTAAGCCTTCTTTTTTGTAAGTTGAGTAGGCTATAAATTAATTGAAGATTGTTTTTTACCCTATGATGTAACTCCTTTAGTAAAAAATCGTTTTTGCTAAACTGTTCATTTGTTATTGCAATATTTTCATTAAGTTGTTTATTGATTAAATTTAGTTTTCTTTTATTTTTTTTACTTTGGACTAAAAAATAGGTTAATAAAATTAAAATGATTGAAATAATACCTATAAAAATACCTAGTCCCCATATTTGACCTTTTGCATATTTATTTTCGCTTTCAATTTTTAAAAAATTTATATTTTTCTCATTCAATTCAGATCTTCTTTTCTGAATTTCTAGTTGCCCTAATAATAAAATAGATTGATTCTGTTGTATACCTTTGTTTATTTTTTCCCTATATTGATTATATAATGTTAAGTACTTAAATGCAGAATCGAATTTTTTTATTTTTGAATAATAAATGTGATTGGCTGAATAATAACTTCTTATTACATCTTCCGCATCAATTGATTTAAGTCTAATTTTTACACTATCAATGTATATATTGTATTTTTTAAAATCATTTAAATGCATGTAACACAAGCTTAAATAGATCATGCTCAATGTATTACTTTCAATATCTATTTTTCCGTGATCAATAGCATATTTTAGTTTTGGCATAGCCTTGAGATAATCTTTTTTATTCATAGCACATTTTCCTAAAAACGCAGTATATAAAGCTTTCCAGTTAGTTAAAATTTCATTTTTATTTAAAAATTGAATTGATTTATCCTGTAAAGCTGCTTCTACATTCTGTAATCCTAATTCTCCATATATTACAGCGCTATCAATTTTATTATCAAAAAAGTAAAGCCTGCATAAGTCGTTATAATAAGCAGGTTGAATTATAGTGTTATTTCCAGCGTAATATTTCTTTTTCTCAAACAGTTTAAAATCTTCAATTGCAGCATCTCCTAATCCACATGCTTTATATATTCTCCAATAATTGTTCATTAATTTATTTTCGACAAGTTCTTTCCTAATAGCTATTGCTTTGGCTATTTCATTTTTTGATTTATAACATTTCTCTAAATTACTAAGCAAAATTTTATATTCATTTGGTGTAATATTTTTACGCTCCGCATAGGCTAACTTTAAAATGGCTAACGCTTTTTTGTAATTAGACAAGTCAATCAAGATAGTTGAAAGTGTAATCCCAATTTTAGATTTTAATGTTGAATCATTTGTTTCTGTATATTTCTTTTCGAATAATTGTTGCCATATATTCATAGGTAATACAATATATGGGTTATACTTATTTTCCTCGTGGCCTAAACTATTCCATGCATTTATTAATTGTATAGCAAACTGGGTATTGTTTTGTTTACTTGCATCTAAGCCCATTTTCAACAACTGCTGACTTATTTCATTGCTATTGTTTTGACCGATGGAAGTAATGGTCGTAATTAGGGCGATAAGTAAATAGAATATTTGCTTCATTATATCGTAATTAAGCTCAAGCTAATTTTTTTAACTTGGACTATTTTATAAACTTCTATGTTTTCATTCATTTTTACATGATTTGAGGCATTAGCCCTATTGATTTACTACTTTATATGTTGTCTTTTTACATATAATCAATCATTATTGTATGCAATTGAATTTATCATCACTCTTTCATTTTCAAATATTTAAAATACTCGCAATTACATTTCTACTTAACATGTGTTCTATAAAATTATTTGCGCAAATAAGTCAAAATGGTATTTTCTTTCAAGCTGTAGCTAAGGACAATTACGATAACCCTGCAAATCGTCGTTATGTATTTATACAATCATCAATAATACAATCATCAATAACGGGGCCGAAAGTTTTTATAGAGGAATTTCAAACAACAACCGATCAGGCAGGTATTTTTACTATATGCATTGGTAAGGGGATTAAAAAAGGCGGAGCTATTTCTAAATTAACTGAAATAGATTGGGCTAGCGGGCCTTATTTATTAAACCTTAAAATTGTAATTACGCCTATTGCGCCTGGCGCTAATTGGGACTATACTAAAGAATGGATTGATATTGGCACAACTTCTTTTGGAACAGTCCCTTATGCTTTATATGCATCATCATCTGGAGATTTAGGCAACAAAGTAAATATTTCAGATAGTATTTTAAAATATGTAACACCAACGCAATTAAAAGCCAAGACATTTGATGTAACTCCAATTATTTATTCTCTAACAAATAAAGTGGATAAGGTTGTCGGTAAAGAATTATCAAGCAATGACTTTACTACCTCTGAAAAAATTAAGCTTACTATTATTACTGGTGTCAATACAGGGGACGAATCAATAGCAACTATTAAATCTAAATTAGGGATTACGTCTTTAAGTGGTGCAAATACTGGAGATCAGGATTTAAGCTCATTTGCCACCATTACTAATCTTGGATTAAAAGTAAGTATAGCTGAACTTGACTCGGGCTTATCCCTTAAAGCGAATAGTAACGATATGACTTCCTCATTAGGATTAAAAGCAAACACTACTGATCTTACTACAGGCTTATCGCTTAAAGCGAATAGTACCGATATGACTTCCTTATTAGGATTAAAAGCAAACACAACTGATCTTACTTCAGGCTTATCGCTTAAAGCGAATAGTACCGATATGACTTCCTTATTAGGATTAAAAGCAAACACAACTGATCTTACTTCAGGATTAGCAATAAAAGTAGACAAGGTTACTGGTAAAGAATTGTCTACTAATGATTATACAACGACTGAAAAAACAAAGCTCGCTGCAATAACTGGAACTAATGGGGGTGATGAAACAACAGCAACTATTAAAACTAAATTGGGGATTTCTACATTAAGTGGATCAAATTCAGGCGATCAAGACTTAAGTTTATTTGTAACCAATACGAATCTTGCATTGAAAGCAAATACATCTGAAGTGAGCGCGAGTTTAGCGCTTAAAGCGAATAGTTTAGATGTTACAACTTCGTTGGGATTGAAAGTAAATGTATCAGATTTTACTACTGGATTAGCGCTTAAAGCGAATAGTTTAGATGTTACAACTAATTTAGGTCTTAAAGCCAATACTTTGGATATGACTACTTCTTTAGGTTTAAAAGCAAACGCAACAGATGTGGTTATTGGGCTTTCATTAAAAGAAGAGCAACTGAATAAGTCCGCTGCTTCAAATTTGGGTGGCACGGCTGCCAATGACATTTTATATCCAACGCAAAAAGCAGTAAAAGCCTATGTGGATGGTCAAATTAGTTCAGGCGGTGTTTCTGATGCTAGCATATTAACAAGACACATCGCATCTTTAAATATTACAACTCCTTTAATTGCGGATGCTTCAATTACAGATATAAAAATTTCAAATGGTATTAGTCAGTCAAAAGTTGGATTGGGAAATGTTGAAAATACTGCAATAAGTACTTGGCAAGGTAGTAGTAATTTAAATAATTTGGGAACGATAACATCTGGTATTTGGAGTGCTACTTCAGTTGCCATTGCGCATGGTGGAACAGGCGCAAATACAGCGGCAGATGCAAGATTCAATTTAGGTTTAGTTATTGGTACGAATGTGCAAGCGCCATTAATTGCAGGTACAAATTATATAGTGCCAAATGTACCAATAGTTAACGCCACTAAAACTAAAATCACCTATGATGTTAATGGCTTGGTTACTGCTGGGGCAGATGCAACAACACTGGATATTGCGCCTAGTGTAAATAGAAATTACGTAACCGATATTCAGTCAGGTATCCTATCTAATACATCTGGCGTAAATTTTGGTGATGAAACATTAGCAACCATTAAATCCAAATTAGGAATTACCACTTTGAGTGGCTCCAATACAGGCGACCAAGATATAAGTTCATTTGCAACCATTACGAATCTTGCTTTAAAAGCAAACTCCACTGATCTAACTTCAGGATTAGCGTTAAAAGCGAACAGTTCTGATATGACTACAAGTTTAGGACTCAAAGCTAATACTGTGGATATGACTACAAGTTTAGGACTCAAAGCTAATACTGCGGATATAACTACTTCATTAGGATTAAAAGCAAACGCAACTGATTTAGTTTCGGGATTAGCGTTGAAAGTAGATAAGGTTACTGATAAAGAATTATCTACCAATGATTACACAACGATCGAAAAAAATAAACTAACAGCAATAACTGGAACTAATACGGGTGATGAAACTTTGGCAACTATTAAAGCTAAGCTAGCTGTCACTATATTAAGCGGGGATAATAGTGGAGATGAAACCTTGACAACTATCAAAACAAAATTAGGGATTGCCACTTTGAGTGGTTCAAATACAGGCGATCAAGATTTAAGTTCATTTGCTTCAGCACTTAGTTTAGCAGATAAAGCAAATGCAACTGATGTCACAACAAGTTTAGCACTAAAGGCGAATTTAATTTCACCAACCTTGGTGACGCCAATACTAGGGGAGGCTAGTGCAACCTCTGTAACTGCGAGCGGGGATTTGAAAGCTAAGCGATTTATTAATTCATTAGTCACTGCTAGTCCAACAATTGATCTTACTACTGGTAATTTATTTCAAATTAATTTGACAAGTAATATTTCTTTTTCATTGCCAACAGTAAGTGCATCAAATATTGGCACTTATTTGATAAAATTTACACAAGATGCCACTGGCTCAAGAGTGGTAACATTCGCAAACAATGCAACAACTACTATAAAACTTCTTTGGTCTGGAGGTGGCGTGCCAGTCATTACAGCAACGCCGAGTAAAACTGATATCATGACTATTATTTGCGACGGGGTTAAATATTACGCAACTATAGTACAAAACTTTTAATATGCGAGTAATTATTTCGTTTTTTATATTCTTTTCATGCGCAGTAAATAATTTAATCGCGCAAATAGCACCACAAGGATTTTTAGTGAGTACGAATTCGGATGTGTTAGCTATAGGAACACAGGTTTGGAAAGCAAGTAATTTAAATGTCATCAATTATAACAATGGCGATCCGATACTCAATACAAACAATTTTAGTACTACTATTATTGGAGCTTATGATAACTACAATGATGTTGCAGCAAATGCTGCAATTTATGGCAGATTGTATAATTGGTATGCAATTAATGATACGCGTGGAATATGCCCTGTTGGATGGCGTGTGCCAAGTGAAGATGATTTTGTGATCTTGACTAATTATTTGGCAGCAGGTATTTATTCAACATCAGTGATTACTACAAATGCGGGTAAAGTGGGCGGATTATTAAAGGAAGTTGGATTTACACATTGGACAACGCCCAATACGAGTGCTACTGATGCTTTTGGCTTTAGTGGATTGCCTGGTGGTTGGAAACAGGGCACTTTATATGCTGGAATAGAGTTGGCTGCACAATTTTGGACAACTACTATCTCAACTGAGGTGCCTGGCTCGCCCTACCGATTTACTTTATACAATGATAACAATGAGTTAAGAAGAGTATATAGCACTAAAGACTTTGGATTTTCAGTTCGGTGTATAAAAAATTAGATAAAACAAATTTGCGATGGCTATTTCTTCAAAATAGGTTTTAATACATTTAATTTTCCATCAATTTTGTTTTCATCAAACGTCAATCCTAATACATGGGCAATGATTGGATAGATATTTACATTTTCAAAACCTTCAATTACTTTCCCTTTTTTAAATGCGGGGCCCCAAGCCATAAAACTTGCGCGCATTTCCACTAAATGATTATCAAATCCGTGTTTCCCTTTGGTTGTTTTGTAGGGAGATAGATTAAATATTTTAGGTACATGCGGTATCAATAATAAATCACCTAAACGATTGTTCCAGTCATCTGATTTTTTATAATGCCAATAATCGGGTGTTTCATCTAATTTATAAACAGTGATATTGGTATCTTTTTTTAGTTCCTGGTAAGTAGATTCAATTTTTGAAGCGTCCTTTGCATACAAATGTAATTGTGCATCACCCCATGGCACTTTAAAGTAATTGGTGTCAACTGCTTTTGGTAAGCCTAAGGTTTTTACATTATCCACGGTAGTCATCCCATGATCAGATACGAATAAATAACTAATCGGAAGGTTTAATGGGGCAAGTGCTAACTGTAAAGCATGAATGCTACTATCTACAAATTGAACAGATTTTTTAACTCTCGGATCTTCCGGGCCAAAGTCATGGGCATCATGATCAACATCTGGGAAATAAAAAGTGATAAAGTGTGGACGACTTTCTTCAGGTAGCGTTAACCAATCTTTCACCGCTTTGATCCTAGTTCCAATTGGTATTTTTTCACTATAATTATAATAATAGGTAGGACGAATACCTTGTATAGCTGCTTCCGAAGCAACCCAGTAAAAACTAGCCGTAATCATATTTTGTTTTTCAGCTAATACCCATAGCGGTGTTCCGCCATACCATTTTCCTTCTGCCACCATTTTTTTATTCCCCATATTGTAAAATTCGCCAGTAGGAACATCGATATAGCTATTATCCACCAGGCCGTGATGCGAAGGATACAATCCAGTAACAA
>JBIIRW010000038.1:0-16344 GCA_044341385.1 Sediminibacterium sp.
AACTGCTCGGTGTGAATGGAATATACTTTTGACATAAAAGTATAACAAAGCAAAAAGGTTTTTGTTGCAATAATTCCCCTTAAAGCCATTAATTTTATCCTATGATTAGTAAAGCCGAACAACAAAAAGCATTTGAAGAAGTTTATGGCGCATTGAATGCCGAACAAAAGTTGGCGGTGGATACGATTGATGGCCCTGTGATGGTCATTGCAGGACCTGGCACGGGTAAAACGCAAATTTTAGGCGCCCGTATTGGAAAAATTTTAATTGAAACCGACACCGCACCTGAAAATATTTTGTGTTTGACTTATACTGATGCGGGCGCCATTGCCATGCGAAAAAGATTGGTGGGATTTATTGGAGCGAGCGCATATAAAGTGAACATCTCCACCTTCCATTCCTTTTGTAATGATATTATACAGGATAATCTTTCTTTATTTGACAAACCCAGTTTGGATCCAATTTCAGAATTAGAAAAAATTGAACTACTAAAAAAACTGATTGACAAATTTGATAAAAACAACCCATTAAAAAGATACCGTGGCGATGTTTACTATGAAATGAGTAACCTAAGCAGGTTATTTAGTACCATCAAAAAAGAAGGTTGGACCAGCACCTATTTAATCCAGCAAATAGACCAATACATTAATGATATTCCTACAAGAGATGAATTTGTTTATAAGAAAAAATACAAACAATTTGAAGCAGGTGCTTTAAAACAAGGATTGCTAGATGCCGCAATTGAAAAAATGGAAAAATTAAAAGCGGCGGTAAGTGCTTTTGATGTTTACCAACAACTGATGAAAGATCATAGCAGGTATGACTTTGACGATATGATCAATTGGGTGATTACTGCTTTTAAGGAAAATAAAAATTTCCTAGTGCAGTATCAGGAGAAATATTTATACATTCTAGTAGATGAATACCAGGATACCAGTGGCACACAAAATCAATTGATTGAATTGTTGGTTAATTTTTGGGAGCAGCCCAATTTATTTGTGGTGGGCGATGACGACCAAAGTATTTTCAGATTCCAAGGCGCCAATGTTGAAAATATGATGCATGCGCAAAAGCAATATGAGCATGACATTGTAACCATTGTATTAGAAAACAACTACCGCAGCACCCAACCCATTTTAGATGCATCCACTTTGCTCATCAATAATAACCAAGAAAGATTGGTGAATAAAATGGAAGGGCTATCCAAAAATTTAAAAGCAGCACTTCCCGTTAATCAAGCAATACAAAATCCACCCCACATTTATTGCTACAATGATCCGCAGGAAGAAATGATTGCCATTGCAGAACAAATCAATCAATTGGTTACCCAGGGTACCGAACCTAAGGATATTGCAGTATTATATAAGGAAAATAAATATGGCGAAGAAATTACGCATTTCTTAAAGCAAAAAAATATTCCATTATATAGCAAGCGAAGCGCTAATTTATTTGATCAAGTATTGATTCAACAAATCATAAAAATATTAGACTATATCGCTTGCGAGTTGGACCAACCTAATGAAGGGGCGAATATATTATTTGAAATTTTACATTTTAAATGGTGGGGCATTTCTCCCATTACCATTGCCACATTAACCGTAGAAGCTAATCAATTAAAATATAACAATTCAAATAACAGTTTTAGAAAAGTTTTGGTGGACAAAACCAAGGACGCCCAAGCAAGCTTATTTAACGAAGGCGGCATTACGGAAGTAGCGAAAGCAATGCAGGTATTGGAAGATTTAATTGGCAAAGTAGCCAATGTAACTTTATTAAATTTAGTGGAGCAAATTTTACAAAATACGGGTATCATACAAAATGTTTTAACTGGGAAGGACAAGGGCTTCGAGTTAGATATGGTCAGTCATTTTTTTGATTTTATAAAAGAGGAAACACATCGACACCCTAGCCTTAACTTAACTGCGCTTGTAGACATGTTAAAACTAATGCGCAGGGAAGATATTCGACTACCACTCCCGATTACCACGGGCAATGAATCGGGCGTAAACTTATTAACGACACATGGTAGTAAGGGATTGGAATTTAAACACGTTTTTTTAGCAGGCACCAATGCGCATTATTGGGAAAAAAAGCGGAGCACTGCTTCTGCAGGCTATTCCTTACCCGACACGGTGATTAATAGCTTGGAGCATACCGATGATAAAGAAGAATTAAGAAGATTATTTTATGTCGCCATCACAAGAGCAAAACAATTTTTAAATATTTCCTATAGCCAATACAAAGGGGACGGCAAGGAGGCAGAACCCAGTCAATTTATCATTGAATTATTGGAAGGCAAGGAGGCGGCGATTGAAAAAATGGAACTAGATCCAATTGTAAAAACAAACTACAAGTTGCTGCGATTACAATCAGCCCCGATGCCTGAAATTTCTCAAATGGAAGAGGATTTCATCCAACCAAAATTGGAAAAGTTTTCTATGAATGTGACGGCATTAAATAACTATTTAAAATGCCCATTACACTTTTATTACAATAGTTTAATTAGGGTGCCTTCCGGAAAATCCGAAGCCACCACTTTTGGCTCGGCGATTCACGATGCGTTAAATAAGTTTTTTAAAAAAATGCAGGATTCCGCACAAAGTGAATTCCCAGATATACAAACGCTCGTACAGGATTTTAATTACTATATGCATCGCCATCGAGAAGCATTTACCGCCCAGGAATTCAAAGACAAAATGGAACTTGGCGAAACCGTGTTGATCAAATATTACGAAAGGTATATTAAGGAATGGAATAAAGTAGTCACCACCGAATACCGCATTACAAGTGTAGTTGTAAATGATATCCCATTAAAAGGCGCCATTGATAAAGTTGAATTTAATGGCAAAAAAGTCGTCGTGGTGGACTACAAAACGGGCAATATTGAAAATGCACGCGAAAAATTAAAAGGCCCCAATGATAAAAATCCAAATGGGGGTGATTATTGGAGACAAGCCGTTTTTTATAAAATATTGTTGAACCACCATCCAAAAAACTGGGAAGTAGTATCGGCTGAATTTGATTTTGTTGAACCCAATAAGAAAAAGGAATTCGAAAAAATAGCAGTCAACATCACCGATGCAGATATCACCACAGTAACACAGCAAGTAAAACAAGTTTGGGAAAAAATTCAACAAAAGGATTTTTATATTGGCTGTGGAAAGGAAGATTGTCACTGGTGTAATTTTGTCAAGACAAATGAGTTGGCAGTGGCTTTACATGAAATGAAATCTGAGGAGGAAGTGACTGAAGGATAAATAAAATACTATCAAAATAGTACAGGATTGGTGTAACCTAGCCGATTATCAATTAAGTTTGCAGACTATGAGGAAATACGCAATATTATCAACAGGGCTTATCGGCTTACTTGCAATAGTGAGCAGCATGCAAATGCAAGGCTGCGCCAATATTGTTCCGCCAAGTGGGGGCCCTAGAGATAGCTTACCTCCATATTTAGTAGTCTCAAAACCAAAGGATTCCAGCTTAAATATCCAACCCAAGGAAATTGTCATAGCCTTTAATGAATTTATTACTACCGAAGCCATACAAGAAAACTTAATTATTTCCCCAAGTATTAAAACAACCCCATTGATTGATGCAAGATTGAACATGTTACGTATTCGAATCAATGATACCCTAAATAAAAATACCACCTATAGTGTCAAATTTGGAAACGCGATTAAAGATGTGAATGAGGGGAATATTTTAAAAAACTTTACCTATGTTTTTAGTACCGGAAATTATTTGGATTCCGGAAGATTATCAGGAAATGTTCGAACTGCTGAAACAGGCGCCATTGATAGCACCCTCCTTGTAGTATTACACCCTCCCAATAAAGATTCTGCCATCTACAAAGACAAGCCTTTGTATTATGCAAAAGTTGATGGGAAAGGAAAATTCGAATTTACTTTTTTACCTACTACTTCTTTTTCGGTTTTTGTATTGCCCAACGATTATAATAAAAAGTACGATGATAGCACGAAGCTATTTGGATTTTTAAATACCCCGATTCAAATAAGTGCGCAAACTGATTCGCAACAATTATATGTTTTTCAAGCCCATCAAAAAGTAGAAAAGAAAAAAACAAGCACCGCTGCAAATAATAAAAATGAAAAAAAAGTAGTTACGGGATTAAAGTATATGAAGAGTATCGAAGGTAACGAGCAGGACTTATTAACCAATTTAACTTTAACTTTTGAAACACCCGTACAATTTAATGACAGCTTCCCAATTGTATTGTGCGATACCTTTTATAAACCATTGCGCAACTATACCCTATCCATTGATACTGCAACAAAAAAAGTGGTAACTATTCAATATGATTGGATAGAGTCCACACCCATGCGTTTAATTATTCCTAAAAGAAGTTTATTAGATAGCAATCAAAATTATATCGTCAAAGCGGATACAATTAAATTTATCACTAAAAGCGATGCAGCGTATGGCAGTGCCTTGGTAAGGGTTTCGGGCTACCAAAACATGCTACATCCAATTTTATTATTAACCAAGGACAACAAAGTTGCCTATAGTTACCCAATAAAACAATCGCTTATACAAATACTAAAATTACCGCCAGGTGATTATGAATTAAAAGTATTAGATGATACCAACAATAATGGTATTTGGGATACCGGTAAATATAATAATTTGATTAAGCAACAGCCAGAAATTGTTAAAAAATTAACCGACATTCTCAATATTAAAGCGAATTGGGAGAATGAGGTTAATGTAATAATTAATAAGTAATTTTACTTCGATTAAATAGCTATGCAATTACCTTCCACTTTATTAGAAAATGCCGTTGCTGAATTTTCAAAATTACCAGGCATTGGTAAAAAAACAGCGCTCCGACTGGTACTACACTTATTAAAACAAGAAACCCAAGTCACCACTCATTTCAGTGAGATTTTACAAAAAATGAGAAAGGAAATAAAATTTTGTCAACGTTGTTATAATATTAGTGATGGGAACATCTGTTCTATTTGTTCCAATTCCGGTAGACAAAAAAATACCATTTGTGTGGTTGAAAATATCCGAGATGTGATTGCAATTGAAAACACACAACAATTTAATGGCACTTACCATGTATTGGGCGGAATTATTTCCCCCTTGGACGGGATTGGTCCAGAACAACTGACCATTGATGCCTTAATGGATAGGGTCAAAAAAGAAGATATCACAGAACTCGTCTTTGCACTAAATCCGAATATACAAGGAGATACGACCATTTATTATATCCAAAAAAAGCTAACAAAGTCGGATTGTATCATTACCACTATTGCCCGAGGTATTGCCTTCGGTGGGGAATTAGAATATGCCGATGAAATGACCTTAGGCAAGAGTATTTCCAATAGACAGCCCATACATCAGTACATAAAATAGACTTATTTCAAAATATTCTTTAATTTTGATGTTCAAACACTAAAAATATGACCCTTCGTATATTCGCAACCCTTCTTGTACTGGTTTGCTCACAAAGCCTATTCGCACAAAAAAATTACAGTACCACAAACGCACAAGTACGTTTCATAGCGCAGGATGATGGCGATATTGATGCAGTGAACAAAGCAGCGGTATGTAGGCTACAAAGCAATGGGGAATTGAGTTTCATTATGCTTATTAAAGATTTTAAATTTGAAATGGCCGACATGCAAAAGCATTTCAATGAGGAATATATGGAAAGCGATCAATTCCCAAGGGCTTTTTTCAATGGCAAAATAACCAATTTCAACACGGTCAATTTTTCAAAAGATGGCAAATACCCTGTTAATGTGAGTGGTGTAATGCAAGTGCATGGGGTAAAGAAAACAATGGAAACCACAGGCATTATTGAAATAAAAGGAGGTGTCCCTAAAGCTTCTGCCCAATTTGTGGTAAGATTAAAGGATTTTAAAATTGGAGGCATTTTAATAAAGCTTGTTGCCGATAAGATGAATATTGATGTTGTAGCCGCTTTTTAAAATTGTTACACTCCCCTTCCTAATTCTCCCTTCCTACTTCCCCCTCCCTATTAAATAGGTCATAATTTGGCTACAATACAATAGTGTATTAACTTTGCCCCGCATTGCAGGCGGATTTGTTTATTGTTCACCCTGCCTTCCGTAAGGAAAAAAAAAGAACTAATAAACGATACTATTACACCTCCCCCCTCTTTATAGTATTATTAGTCTCTTTCTTTTTCTTTTGGATACATGCATAAAAATTTATTTATGTCAATTCAAGAGACACTCAAAAAAAGGATATTAGTTATTGATGGCGCCATGGGCACCATGATTCAACGTCATAAATTAACGGAAGCAGACTACCGTGGAGCGAGGTTCGCCAATTGGCCATCCGATGTGAAAGGGAATAATGACTTATTGTGTATTACCCAACCAGCCATTGTCACTGGCATTCATTTGCAATATTTAGAAGCAGGTGCCGATATTATTGAAACCAATACATTCAGCAGCACCAATATCGCTATGGCTGATTATGACATGCAGGATTTAGCTTATGAATTAAATGTCGCTGCAGCTAAATGCGCAAGAGAAGCCATCACCCAATACAAATCAAAGCATCCGAACGCAACTGAAAAATATATTGCCGGGGCTATTGGACCATTGAATAAAACTTTAAGTTTATCTCCGGATGTAAATAACCCCGGATTTCGCGCAGTCACATTTGATGAAGTAGTTGTCGCATACACAGAACAAATTCGCGGGCTTGTGGATGGTGGTGTTGATGTTATATTAATCGAAACCATCTTTGATACCTTAAATGCAAAGGCCGCGATATTTGCAGTGAAAGAATTTTTTAGAAAACTAGGCAAGCCGGAATTACCCATCATGATTAGTGGTACCATTACCGATGCATCCGGTCGTACTTTAAGTGGACAAACATTAGCAGCATTTTATACATCGGTTGCACATGCAAAACCATTAAGCGTTGGACTTAATTGCGCTTTAGGTGCGCAAGAAATGCGCAGTCATATTGAAGAACTAGCGCAAATTGCCACCTGTTACACTTCAGCTTATCCCAATGCTGGATTGCCCAATGCCATGGGTGAATATGACGAAGCGCCACATCAAACAGCACATTTCATTGAAGAGTGGGCAAAAAACAAATTTGTAAATATTGTGGGCGGCTGTTGTGGCACCACGCCGGATCATATTAAACACATAGCGGATAATGTAAAAAATATTACGCCGAGATTACTTCCAATTTTAGACCCAACCATTTAACTTATGAGCGAAGAAATAATACATATTAAGCCTTATTTACGATTAGCAGGATTAGAACCTTTAGTAATTCGTCCCGAAACTAATTTTGTGAATGTTGGAGAACGTACCAATGTTACAGGCTCTAAAAAATTTGCACGCCTTATTAAGGAAAATAAATATGAAGAGGCACTATCCGTTGCAAGAAGCCAGGTAGAAAATGGTGCGCAAATCATAGATATCAATATGGATGACGCCTTATTGGAAGGCGTATTAGCAATGACTACTTTTTTGAACCTAGTGCAAAGCGAGCCAGATATTGCTAAAATCCCTATCATGATTGATAGCTCGAAGTTTGAAATTATTGAGGCAGGATTAAAATGTGTGCAAGGAAAATGTATTGTGAACTCTATTTCCATGAAGGAAGGAGAAGCTAAATTTATTGAACAGGCCTATATCTGTAAAGCCTATGGTGCTGCAGTTATTGTAATGGCATTTGATGAAAAAGGACAAGCGGATACCAAGGATCGTAAAATTGAAATTTGTTCGCGTGCTTATAAAATTTTAGTGGAACAAGTTGGTTTTGATCCGCAGGACATCATTTTTGATCCCAATATTTTCGCAGTAGCCACAGGTATTGAAGAGCATAATAATTATGCGGTTGACTTTATTGAAGCGACGCGTGTGATTAAGCAACAAATGCCATTAGCGAAAGTAAGTGGTGGTGTATCCAATGTATCGTTTTCATTTAGAGGGAATGATGCAGTGCGTGAAGCAATACACGCTGTATTTTTATTTCACGCCGTTAAGGCGGGAATGGATATGGGTATTGTAAACGCAGGTCAGTTGGAAGTGTATGATGAAATTGAACCCACATTAAGAAATTTGTGCGAGGATGTTATTTTAAATAGGAACAATGATAATAATGAAGCAACCGAAGCTTTAATTCAATATGCTGATACCGTTAAAGCAAAAGGAAAAGTCGAAGTTAAAAGTGCCGCATGGCGCGAAGGCACTGTTGAAGAGAGATTAGCGCATTCATTAATTAACGGTATTACTGATTTTATTGATGCAGATACTGAGGAAGCAAGATTACAATATAACGAACCCTTAGAAGTGATCGAAGGCCCATTAATGGCGGGCATGAATCAGGTGGGTGACTTATTTGGATCCGGAAAAATGTTTTTACCGCAGGTGGTAAAAAGTGCTAGGGTAATGAAAAAAAGTGTAGCCGTATTAACCCCATTTATTGAGGCAGAAAAAGAAAGAAAAAAATTAGCTTCCATTAATCCAAACGGCATCAGCAAAGGACCCGCTAAAATATTATTAGCCACCGTTAAAGGTGATGTACATGATATTGGAAAAAATATTGTGGGTGTGGTACTTGGATGTAATGGCTATGAAATTATTGATTTAGGTGTCATGGTTGCTGCAGACAAAATTTTAACGGAAGCGCAAAAACAAGAAGTGGATATTATTGGATTGAGTGGCTTAATTACGCCTTCCTTAGACGAAATGGTATATATCGCCAAAGAAATGAAAAGAAGAGGGATGAATATTCCTTTGATGATTGGAGGTGCTACTACTTCACGTATGCATACCGCAGTAAAAATTGCACCTGAATATGAAGATGGAGTTGTACATGTACTCGATGCATCCAGAAGTGTAACCGTAGCAGGTTCTTTATTAAATAAAGATCAAAAAGCGCCTTTCTTAAAAGAATTAGAATCCGCCTATACTGCTTTGAAATTTGACTTTGATAATAAAAAAACGACAAAGCAATCTCTTGCATACACAGATGCATTAAAGAATAAAGCACCTATTGATTGGAGTGCCTTCCAAGTAACTACACCAAGCTTTACCGGAAACAAAGCCATTGTAATTGATGACTTATCTGTGCTAGTTGATTACATTGATTGGAAACCATTTTTTATCGCCTGGGAATTACATGGTAATTTTCCTGCCATCTTAACAGATGAAAAGGTGGGAGAGGTAGCAAGTAAATTATATGATGATGCCAGGACCTTATTAAATAAAATTGTGAATGAAAAATGGTTGACAGCCAAAGGTGCTGTCGGATTTTGGCCAGCGAAGGCAATAGAAGATGATGTCATCCTTGAAAACGCTGGGGAATCAGTTGCCTTACATTTTTTAAGACAACAAGCCAAAAAAGCCGAAGGACAAACCAATTTTTCTTTGTCCGACTTTATTTGTCCAGCCTCAGAAAATAAAAAAGATTATATCGGCGCTTTTGCGGTAACTATTCATGGTATTGAAAAACACATCAAAGCTTTTGAAGATAATTTAGACGACTATAATAAAATTATTTTACAAGCATTGGCCGATCGTTTGGCAGAAGCATTTGCGGAATACTTGCACGTTAAAACTAGAAAAGAATATTGGGGGTATGCTACAGACGAAGTACTGACGAATGAATCATTGATTAGTGAACAATATCAAGGTATTCGCCCAGCACCAGGTTATCCTGCTTGTCCAGATCATACTGAAAAATATACCCTGTTTAATTTATTAAATGCGGAGCAACACACAGGCATTACATTAACTGAAAGTTTGGCAATGTATCCGGCTTCCAGTGTTTGCGGTTGGTATTTCGCGCATCCACAAAGTCAATATTTTGGATTGGGTAAAATTCAACAAGATCAGGTGATTGATTATGCAAAAAGAAAAGATAAACCATTAGAATATATCACAAGATGGTTACAGCCTGTGATTGATTAATTTTTATACTTTTTCAAACAACCACCACAAGCGTTTACGCGGCTTAACAATATAATGTTTGTTAACGTAGGTGCTAATATGGTGTATCGCTTCCTCGCAACTATCCGTAAATAGCACAAACTTTTTATCTTCAGGCGAGATAGTTCCTTCTTGAATCATGTGTTCCATCCAATGCTGAAAAGGTTGATAAAATTGACGACCCATCACCACAATCGGGAAATCGTTAATCACTTTTGTTTGCGCTAAGGTTAATGTTTCAAAAAATTCATCCTGTGTACCAAAGCCGCCCGGCATAATTACAAATGCATAAGAATATTTAACTAGTAAAACTTTACGAATAAAAAAGTAAGTAAAGGTGATTGATTTTTGTACATAAGGATTAGGTTGTTGTTCAAAGGGTAGCTTTATATTACAGCCAATGGATTTTCCGCCATTTTCGAAAGCCCCTCTATTTGCTGCTTCCATAATTCCAGGACCACCCCCTGTCATGGTTACAAAACCTAATGCTGCAATTTTCTTTCCCATCTCCCTGGCTTGAATGTAATATGGATGATCTTCCTTAAAACGCGCCGAACCAAAAACGGTCACACAGGGCCCAACAAAATGCAAAGCCCTAAACCCTTTGATAAATTCTTTAAATATTTGAAAGGCAAATAAAAACTCATTAATCCTTGGTTTTGGCCCTTCTAACTCATATGATTTAGTAGCTGGAATGATGCGTGTTTGTGAAAAATTAGCCATAACAACCATTTATTTAATTCCTACTAAAGTTAACGCAAATAAAGAACTTGGGTTATTTAAAAATAACTAAATTTGACTGCCTAGTTAATCTAACCACATGAAGACTGTTTTAAAATATGCTGCGTATTTTTTATTACAATTAATTGTAATTATAACACATGCCCAATCAAAGGTCGTGGTGGAGCAAATACAGTCATATTCCATGGTTTCGCCCACTGCAAATTACTGGCATCTTCCCAATGACATTGACCCACTTTTAGCCGCACTTGATTCCGGATTGTTCAAGGAAATTAGTTTAAGCAGAGACAAAAATTACAAAACCACCGCATTACAATTATCCAAACAAAACCAAATTGGTAAAATTACCATTGATTGGTCCCGCAGTGCAAATAGTAATTTGCATGCGTATGTTGAACTTTATGAAATGAGTCCAGAATTTGTAATTCAAAATAAGTTAGCGCAAATCCCACAATCTAAATTTGATAGCATTAGTTCCGTTTGGTATATCTCCTGTAACATATATAATCAACGTAGAGAAAGTATTTTTAAGAAAACTGTTTTATTGAGTATGATGCCAACTAAAACTATTGGCATGGGTTACGCTATTGATATACCTGCAAGCACGCCTGCCTTTATTTTCAAAGCAATACAAAAAGGGCTCAGTCTTGTTTCGCCAAATATTGACGACATGGAATATATTGAAGCAAAAGTGCCTGCCGCCTATGCCACTGATAATTTTTGGATGCCCTTTTTACACAATGAAAATAGAATTCAATTTGACACGAGCAAACCTTTTATAAGTTATAACAACAGCAATGACTTGCAATTATTAAGAACGTCTCCTGCGCAGATGAATAAAATTAACCACCGCGACAAATCAATCAATAACCCGTATTTCGACCTGCTACCTGTCATCAAAAAAAGACTAGGTAGTAGTGCGGACGAATATTACCATGTTCTGCAGCCTTTAAGGGATGTTAATCGTGATTTAGATTATAGCCTTGTCGCCTATCTTGAATTAAACTTAAGTCCCAATGATTCCGAAGGAAGCAGGTCTCCAATCATTTTTTTACCAGGCAATATGCACACGATTTTTTTAGACCAAGATAGTATCGGTTCATTTAGTGTAGAAGAAAATGTTGTAGAAAAAGATAAATTTTTCAATTTGAATGAGCTTTTTAACGGTTTAGATAGCACTAAAAAAATTAATATTGGTACACTTTATGAAAAAAGAAAAATTATTTCAGCCAAATCAATCGAAGGAAATTATAAATCGTACAAATTCAAAATATTAATTAATTACGCAAATAATTTAAAAACCATTTTTATTAATGATAAAATGGTCATGGTTGCAGAAGGCCAAAATAAACCTTTACAAATGGTTGCAACTGACACAGCCGTAGATACAGAAGTAAAAAACTTTTTATTACTGATGTCTTTTAGTGAAATATTTCAAATGCCCTCCTAGGCTTTACATACAATGATGAAAATAGTAAGTTATAATGTGAATGGAATTCGAGCAGCAATTAAAAAGGGGCTCATTGATTGGTTAACCGAATATCCGATAGATGTTTTTTGCGTACAAGAAACAAAAGCGAATCAAGAAGATGTTGATTTATCCCTATTTACTGCATTAGGCTACCATGTGTCTTGGTTTTCAGCGCAAAAAAAAGGCTATAGCGGCGTGGCTATTTTCAGTAAAACAAAACCAGATAAAGTTAGTTTCGGAAATGGCTATACTCTAAGCGATTTCGAAGGCAGGGTGGTTCGAGTGGATATGGGTGACTTAACGATTGTCAATGCATATTTTCCATCTGGCACGAGTGGAGATGAAAGACAAACCTACAAATACCAATGGCTGGATGAAATGCATCTTTGGTTGCAGGAATTAAGAAAAGAAAGACCTAATATAATTTTAGCAGGTGATTATAATATTGCTTATCGCGATATTGATATTCATGATCCCAAGGGAAATAAAAAATCATCTGGATTTTTACCTGAAGAAAAACAATGGATGGAATCTTTTTTAGAAGATGGCTGGGTGGATAGTTTCAGAAAAATAAATCCAACCACGGTTGGCGCTTATTCTTGGTGGAGCCAACGCTTTCCAAGTGTGCGCCTGCAAAACAAAGGATGGCGCATAGATTATTTGTGTACCACTGATGCTATTGCTGATCGCATCAGTGACGCAAGTATCTTGCCTTTAGTAAAACATAGCGATCATTGTCCAATAGTACTTGATCTAAAATAAAATGAATATGCAGGTTTGTAATATTAGCTTTCAATTAAACCCCTCCATTCAATCCCCATGGCTTATTTGGATGAAATCAAATTTCATTATTGAATTAATGGGGACGGGTTGTTTTATTGACCATAAGTTATACCAATTAGAAGTGCCGGAGGACCAAAACCCCACCTTCACATTGCAACTATACGCAGTCAATAAAGAACAGTTAAGTAAGTATCATACACAGTTTGCAGACACCATTATACTACAACTAAACAACAAATGGGGTGAGCAATGCTTGTATTTTAGCACAAATATGCAAATTGTGAATTGAATGTGGATATATTAAATGGCCGAAAACCGCTACAGGCCTATATTTCAGCAAATACATGTTTGAAACTCAATGACAGCAAGGCTTTACGTGATTTGATTTGTTTTATAAAAACAGTTAATAAAAGACCATTTTGGATGAAAACCTTGCTATTTAAGGGTTTCATGGGTCATGTTAAAATAAAAAAAACCAAAAAAATATTGTTGAAATTGATAAAACCCAATAAATTTGTTACATCGTTTTAAATAACTATAAAAAACACATCTATGAACAAAGCAGAATTGATCGCTCACATTGCTGACAATGCAGAGATCGCAAAAACACAAGCTAACGCAGCATTAGACGCTTTTATTGAAGCAGTTACAAAAGCTTTAAAGAAAGGCGATAAAGTAACTTTAGTTGGATTCGGTACTTTCTCAGTTTCTAAGCGTGCAGCTCGTATGGGCCGTAACCCTCAAACTGGTGCAGCTATCAAAATCAAAGCTAAGAAAGTTGCAAAATTCAAAGCTGGTAAAGAATTAAGCGGAAAATTGTAGTTCTACAGCCCAAAAGGCAGTAAACTAGCTATTTTTTGAAATTAAACCCCTCGGATATCCATATATTCAAGGGGTTTTTTTACTTTTGTAGCCATTCACTTAATTTAAACACATTATTACCATGGGAAGAGGAGATAAAAAAACAGCTAAAGGAAAAAGATTTCAAGGTTCTTTTGGCAAGAGCAGACCACACAAAATTGCTACTAAAGGAAAAAAAGCAGCAGCAGCAACAGTAGACGCTACTAAAGCAAGTGCTTAATTCAATCTAATAAATACTCCCTCAGCTATTCCATCGAATCATTGATATAAGGATAATTGAGGGATTTTTTATTTGGGGGTTCATTTAATCATTAAGAATAGTTTGATATGAAATCATTACGGATTTTATTCTTTTTAAGTTTAACATCATTGCAATCCATTGCACAATGTTCCATATGCACTAAAACTGCTGCACAAATTGGAGAAGAAGGTGGCAAAGGTTTCAACGCGGGTATACTTTACCTAGCTGCAATGCCTTTCGGTATTGCAGGTTATATCGGCTACAAGTGGTGGAAAAGTCAACAGCAATAAAAATCAGAAAGCAGTTCGGTTATTTTTTTGGAACTGCATACACATTGATCGTTTGGCTATAATGAACTAAGTCGGCAGCTACTTTCAATTCAACGACTGTTGCGTTAATATCAAAATCAGCAAAGTAAAAAATGTCATAGCCATTATTTTTAATGACTTCGAACAATTCAATTTTTGCAGCTTCACTCGCCTTACCAAAACTTTCTGCAACGATGACTGGCTTGTATGCCTGTATTAAATCTGAAATAGATTTAATAATTTCTTTGTCATACCCTTCTGTATCAATTTTAATAAAAGACAGCTTCTGAATCATAGAAGCATACTTCGTTTCCAAAAAGGTTTTTAAGTGTATCCCTTCTACCATACCATCATATACAAACTTTCCGTGTTTGCTATCCCTTGTTTCAGAAATAGCCCCATTTCCAAAACTCGCCTCCGAAGATATATAATAGAAAGATTGTGGCGTAGATGAAATCGCACAACGATGTGGATGAATTACATATTTGTCCTTATTTAAAGAAGCATTCGTTTCTAAAATTTTAAACACATACGGGTTTGGATCAAAACCAATAGTGATACCTGTCATGCCCGTACATAAAGCCATTGGCACTGTTGTATCACCAATATTTGCGCCAATATCAATCGCTAAATCACCTGCTTTAATAAATTGATTAAAAAAAGCAACGGTTGCTTCATTTAAAGTAATCTTAGGTGCTAAAGGACTTGACCAATTGGCAAAATCAATTTCTCCGTATTGGTTCATATTTAAATGATCAATAATAGGTGGATACTCTTTGGTGACTCTTCTAGCAATTTTACGCGCAAACGAATTCTTTAAATAGGTAAACATAATGGTGATTTAATATCTAACAAAAATAGTTTAATTATTTATAATACTTTCTGGAGAAGGTAAAAATATTAAAATGCTTTTGTTGCATTGCAGTCGCTAATTCCGCTTCAATCATCGGGCCATTCAATGAACGCATTTGGTGCGCAGCAATAATTTGATAGAGCTTTGAAATTAATAATTGCTTTTTCCTTGCAGTAGATAATCCATTTGATTGCTGTGCTGCAATAGCAACAACTAATTCATCAATGCCTAATTGTTGTGATGCAATTGTTTTGATTACAGGTATCGTATGCTGCTCGCCCAAGCCTTCTCGCATCATATGTAATAAGTGATTTGTAAATGCTTCTGCATCCGGGCGATCACTTTTATTCACCACAAAAATTTGGGCGATCTCCATTAATCCTGACTTCATCATCTGCACTTCATCTCCCGCTTCTGGAACAAGCACCACAACGGTGGTATCTGCTAAGCCTGCAATTTCAACTTCTGATTGCCCCACGCCCACCGTTTCAATTAAAATAATATCAAATCCAACCGATTGTAATAAAGTAGTCAATTCAATCATGCCATTCATTAAGCCCCCCAAATGACCCCTGGTTGCCAAGGACCTAATAAATACATTCGGGTTCATATACCAATCCTTCATTCTAATGCGATCACCCAAAATGGCACCTTTGTGAAAAGGGGAAGATGGATCTACCGATAATATAGCTACTCTTTTCCCCTCCTTCACCCAATGTTCAATCAAACAAGAGATGAGCGTGCTTTTACCAGCCCCGGGAGGACCTGTGACGCCAATAATGGGTATCAAGTTAGGTTGTAGGCTTTCTAAAAATTCATCCGCCCCCGCTTCCCTGTTTTCAATCCAAGAAATGGATTTCGCCAATAGTAAAAAATCACCATTGACTACTCCTTGCGATATGTCCTTAATAGTATGCATTATTATTTTCTGATTACTTTATAATTTCTAAAATCAAATGGTCGAATGCCCGTCCATTTTTCAAAGTAGTATAAAATTAAATTCTTTAATGAGAATTTCTTTTTTGAAATATCTAAATCAATGGCCCAATTTTTTTGAATGATTCTTTCCTTCATTACTGCTGGATGCGTATCTGTAAATTTTTCTAATGAATCAAACCCGCTAAAATCAT
>JBIIRW010000006.1:0-43066 GCA_044341385.1 Sediminibacterium sp.
GAATTTCAGTAAATTGCGTCTTCATGCATGTCAAATAACCAATTATTTAATGAATTAAGCGCTTTTAATAAGCTACCTTCGTGCCACATTTAAGCGCTATGACATTTCAAGATTTAAACCTAAATACACCTTTACTAAGATCCCTAGAAGATGCGGGCTTTTCAACGCCTACCACCATTCAACATCGTGTATTTCCAATTGTGATGTCTGGGGCGGATGTTTGTGGAATTGCGCAAACTGGAACAGGAAAAACATTCGGTTATTTACTTCCTTGTTTAAGACAATGGAAATACGACAAAAATAAAGATCCCCAAATTTTAATCATCGTTCCAACTCGTGAATTAGTGGTGCAAGTAGTAGAATCGGTAAAAATATTAACGACTTACATGAGCGTAATTACTGTGGGTGTTTTTGGAGGTGTGAATATAAATACGCAACAAATTGAAGTTGAAAAAGGGGTGGATGTATTAGTGGCAACTCCAGGAAGATTATTTGATTTAATCATGAATGGTGCATTTAAAACTAAGATGATCAAAAAATTGGTCATTGATGAAATGGATGAAATGTTAAATTTGGGATTTAGAAAACAGATCACTAATATTTTAGAACTATTACCAAAGAAAAGACAAAACTTACTTTTCTCTGCTACGATAACTGATGATGTTGAAAAACTAATGCATGACTATTTTAATGCACCCATAACAGTTGAAGCGGCACCTACAGGAACGCCTTTAGAAAATATTATTCAATCCGCTTATCATGTTCCTAATTTTAATACCAAGGTAAATTTATTAAACTTGTTATTGTCTACAAATGAGGCAATGACCAAAGTGTTAATATTTGCAGCCACTAAGGCTTTGGCTGATCAATTATTTGAACAACTTGAAATTAAATTTCCTGAAATAGTAGGGGTGATACATTCCAATAAAGATCAAAATTATCGTTTCAATACTGTCAAACAATTTAAAGCTGGGGTTTTTAAATATATCATTGCAACGGATGTAATGGCTAGGGGTATTGATGTTGCTGAAGTAACCCATGTAATTAATTTTGACACACCTGATGTACCTGAAAATTATATACATCGTATTGGACGAACTGGACGTGCAGATAAAAAAGGGATTGCTATTACTTTTATTACAGAAAAAGAAAAGGTTTTACAAAAGGGGATTGAAACCCTTATGAAACAAGATATTCCATTGTTGTCATTACCTGAAGATCTTGAAATTTCAGCTATTTTAACGGAAGACGAAAAGCCAAAGATTCGAATGAAGATCATTCAAACGAAGGTTCCAAAAAAAGAAGAATCTGGACCAGCATTTCATGAAAAGTCTGCAAAAAATAGCAAAGTGAATAAGCGTAAGAATCATAAAGAAGTAATGCAGAAAAAATACGGCAAGCCTAAAACAAGAGGAGCTAAAAAATAAAAAAGCACCCCAATGGAGGTGCTTTTCGTAAATACAGTATTAAAATTGCATTAAAACCTTTCTAATCTAGAAAAGAAGAAATTGCCTTCAATTTGCGCGTTTTCATCACTATCACTTCCGTGAACAGCATTTTCGCCAATAGAGGCAGCAAAATTCTTGCGAATCGTACCTTCAGCAGCTTGTGCAGGGTTAGTTGCTCCGATTAATGTTCTAAAATCAGCCACTGCATTTTCTTTTTCTAGAATAGCCGCTACAATTGGGCCACTGCTCATAAAGTCAACTAATTCTCCATAAAATGGACGCTCCTTATGAACTTCATAAAATTGACCAGCTTGTGCTGGCGTTAAATTTGTCCATTTCATTGCCTTCACCTTGAAGCCGGCTTTGATAATTTGATCTAAAATTGCCCCTGTGTAACCTTTTGATGTAGCATCAGGTTTAATCATTGTAAATGTGCTGTTACTCATATATTTTGTTGAAAGTTTTTAATTGAAGGCGCAAATTTACTGAAAAACATCTGATTTATGTTAAATTTGTACACTTATGCAAGCAATTGAACAATTTTACCCAATTCTTAATCAACCTTTTAAGGCTGTAATCACTGCACATCAAAAGCCAGATGGGGATGCAATGGGTTCTACGCTTGGTTTGTACCATTTTTTGAAACAACTGGGTCATGAGGTAACTGTGATTTCACCTACCAATTGGGCGCAGTTTTTAGATTGGATGCCTGGTGTAGATCAAGTCATTGATTTTGAGGCAAATAAGAAAGAAGCCAGTGAAATTGTGGCAGCTGCTGATTATGTATTTTGTTTGGATTTTAATATACTACATAGAACAAAGCATTTAGAACCAATCATTAGGGATGCCAAAGCATTAAAAATATTAATTGACCATCACCAACAACCTGATACTCCGTCTTTTGCATTTGGAATAAGTGATGTAAAAATGAGTTCTACCTGTGAAATGGTGTATGATTTTATCGTTCAATCTGGGCATAGTAATTTAATTAATCTGGATATAGCCACTTGTTTATATACTGGATTAATGACAGATACTGGGTCATTTCGTTTTCCCTCAACGACTGCGTCAGTTCATAAAATTGTAGCCCATTTGAAAGAATTGGGTTTGCAACATGCTAAAATTCATGAAAATATCTATGATAATTCAACGGAAGGACGCTTAAAATTCATGGGAAATGCGTTTTTGAATAGGATGACCGTTCTGCCAGAATTTAAAACGGCAATTATGGCAATCCCTAAAACAGATATTTACAAATTTGAGTTAAAAACAGGGGATACAGAAGGCCTTGTAAATTATTTATTATCAATTGAAGGTATTAAATTTGCAGCCATCGTAATTGATCGAGAAGAAGAAAGAAAGTGGAGTTTTAGAAGCAAAGGTAACTTTGATGTTAATATATTTGCAAGAACTCATTTTGAAGGTGGTGGACATGCGAATGCTGCCGGAGGAAGATCTTCAAAATCAGTGGATGAAACATTTGACGATTTTAAAAACATAATAGAAAACTATAAATCACAATTAACACAATTAAAATAAAAATGATAAAATCAACTTTAAAGTTAGTAGCTGCTATTGTATTGTTTGCAAGTTGTAATCAATATGAAAAAGCCCCTTCTGGAATGCTTTACAAAATTACACATGGTAGTGGTAATTCAAAGCCATTGGCACAAGGGCAATATGTAAAATTAAATATTGAGTACAAGTTAAAATCTAAAGACACTGTTTTAAGTAGTACTTATGGGGTAATACCAGTTTATTTCCCAATTGATACTACAAGACTAGGTAAATATACTTTTACTGAAATTATTACAAAATGTAAAAAAGGGGATAAAATTGAATTCTCTTTAAGCATTGATACTTTAGTTAAAATGGGGGCTGTTCAAGTGAATGAAGTATTTAAAGCAAAAGATATCATTTTAGGTAAAGCTGAAATTTTAGATGTATTTGCTGATGTTACAAAAGTAGATGATGACTACAAAAAAGAAATGGCTGCTGAAAAAAATAGAGAAATAAATGCCATTAAAGCATACTTAGCTAAAAACAAAATTAATGCAGTACAATCACCAGATGGTGTATTCGTTGTCGTAAAAGAAGCAGGGGATGCAACAAATAAAGTAGATTCTACAAAAGTTGCAAGTGTTAATTACAAAGGTTATAATTTTAATGGAGAAACTTTTGATACGAATATCAATCCTAAGGATTCTGCATCTAAGCCTTTAGAAGTAAAAATTGCAACAAATTCTGTGATCCAAGGCTGGGATATTGGATTACAATATTTTGGAAAAGGTGGAAAAGGAAGTTTATACATTCCTGCAATGTTGGCTTATGGCCCTCAGCCTAATGGTCAAATAAAAGCTTATGAAAATTTAGCTTTTGATATTGAAATTGTAGATGTAAAATCTAAATCATTATCTGCAGCTCCTTCTCCAGTTGGCGCAAAAAAATAATTTCGTTTCTACTTAAAATAGAAATAAAAAAACTCCTTCCCATTTTGGAAGGAGTTTTTTTATTGCAGGTAGGGTAGTAATTGAATAATTTGTTTTGCTTCTTTTACATCATGGACTCTTAAAATAGAAGCACCATTCATTAATCCTAAAGTATGTAAAACAGTAGTGCCATTCAAGGCATCTTCTGGCCCAATACCTAATGTTTTATAAATACTGGATTTTCTAGAAACGCCTAATAAAATGGGGAGATTGACTACTTTTAGTTCCTGTAATCTTTTAACGATATCAAAATTCTCTTGCACAGTCTTCCCAAATCCAAATCCAGGATCTATGATCCAGTTTGTAATACCATATTTGGCAAGCAATTCTTTCTTCATTTCCATATAATTAATAATCGCAGCAATGACATCCGCTCTTTCTTCAATTTGATGCATCGTCTGGGGCTTTCCTGTAATATGCATGGCTATATAACCTGCATTGTATTTTGAAACCACTTCTAAAATTTTAGTGTCAAAACTTCCACCACTAATATCATTGATAACATGTGCACCTGCTTTTAATGCTTGCTCTGCCACGTTTGGATTAAAAGTATCCACGGAAATTAATTGTGTGGGGTATGCATTTTTAAGCGCTTCTAGATAGGGGATTAAATTAGCGATTTCTGTATCCGTGTTAATAATATCAGCACCAGGTCGGGTACTTTGAGCGCCAATGTCTAAAATATGTGCCCCTTCAGAAATCATTTGAGCTGCTTTTGCCAAAAAGTCCGCCATGGACTTTGCCCTGCTATTTTCATAAAAACTATCATGGGTCACATTAATAATCCCCATGATTTGAGGGCTATTTAATTCCCATTTCCCATTTTGAGCGACATTTATGAACATAGTTTTATTATAAAGTGGTTATTGATTATCTTGCAACTGTTCAAAGATATTAACTAACATAGTAATTAGGTCAATTTTCATGAGTCAAACTTCCGCACAATTTGATCAAGCCATTGCAGCATGCAGTGATATTTTCATCAAAAAAACCAAGGATTATGGTACTGCTTGGCGCGTTTTAAGAATAATTTCAGTGGTGGATCAAATATTCATTAAAGCACTCAGAATTAGAACCATTCAAGATATAGGTTCCCAAAAAATTGGGGATGATATTGAATCAGAATTCAAAGGCATCATAAATTATTCCGTAATAGGGCTTATCCAATTAAAATTGGGGGACCCTAAAGTTGACGAATTACCCGTTGAATTGGTACAAGCGATGTATCATGAATATGTCAATTTTGCCAAAACAACCATGCTTGATAAAAATCATGATTACGGGGAAGCGTGGCGGGATATGAGTCAAGAAAGTTATGCGGATTTAATTTTAATGAAATTGATGCGCATCAGGCAGATTTTAAATAATGATGGAAAAACATTAATAAGCGAAGGTATAGATGCCAACTTTGTTGATATATTAAATTATTCTGTTTTTGCGTTAATCCAAATAGGAGAAGGCAAACATTAAAACATGCTTATGCAAAATTTTATAAAAATAATTCGTTGGAGTGTAGGATTGTTGTTTATTTTTTCTGGCTTGATTAAAGCCAATGATCCTTTGGGATTAAGTTATAAAATGCAAGAATTTTTTGATGTGTGGGGTATGTCTTTTTTTAATGATTATACTTTGGCTTTATCCTTAGTAATGAATACCCTTGAAATTGTGGCTGGTGTTGCATTACTGATCAAATTCCCCTACAAACAAACGCTGTGGTTATTATTAGGTTTGATTGTTTTCTTTACATTTTTAACTGGGTACGCTTTATTTTCCGGTAAAATTAAAACCTGTGGATGTTTTGGAGATTGTATTCCTTTAACTCCGCAAACTAGTTTTATTAAAGACATCATTTTATTTGTTTGTATTGTTATATTATTATTTACACAAAAAAAGGTCAAAGCAACTATGCATCCTGGTGTTGGAGTAAGTATTTTATTAATGACTACATTTTTGGTGGGGTATGGTCAAAGACAGGTGTTAATACATTTACCCATCATTGATTGTTTACCATATAAGCAAGGCAATGACATTAAAGAAAAAATGTTATCGCCTAAAGGGGCAATTGCGGATAGTGTTACGATAATGATGGAGTTTGAAAAAGGCGGTAAAAAATATTTTTTTGATGCCAATAATTTCCCAAATGATTTTGATTCAACCTATATATACATCGACAGAAAAGAAGTAGTGGTAAGTAAAGGGAATGGATTAAAAGCTGGCATTGGTGATTTTACATTAACTACTTTGTCGGGATTAGATACAACCAAAAAGATTTTCATAACACCCATACCTTATGTTTTAATATTTGCTGGCTATGTGGATAATAGCATTCCTTGGAATGAAATGATTTTAAAGTTGAGAGAAAAATATAAATTAATTTATGTTGTCACTGCTGATAAAGCGGGCGCTATTCAATCATTACCTGGTGTAAATGTTCTAATTGGTGATATCACCATGATTAAAACTGCAGCAAGAGTTTGGCCAACCATCTTTGTAATGAATGGTTCTACCATCGTCCTAAAAACAACCTACCAGGATTATATTCAAAAATAATTGAATGAGTCAATGTATTTAATGGTAACTTGTAAGGAGTCACTTTTAAATTCACACTTATGTCAAAAATTAAAGAAATATTAATCAAAAAAGGGCCTCATTTTAATGTGGTGGATCCGGAGACAATGGTGCTGGATGCTTTAACAATCATGAAGACGGAGAATTTGAGTTATGTGGTTATAAAGCTAGCCGATCAATTTTTAGGGATCATGTCAGAACATGATTACGCTCAAAAGGTTAAATTACAAGGGAAACAATCCAATTTACTTTTAGTTAAAGATATCATGACCCATGATTTGCCTGTGGTAAGTTATGACGAGGATTTAAAACGTTGTATGGTTTTAATGAATGTATATAAAACAAGGTATTTACCTGTTTATGATGAAATTGAATTCAAGGGAATACTTACGATGAATGATTTAATGCGGGAAGTGATGTATGAGGAAACTCCGACTAATAAATAATCATTTATTTAATGATCACTTCTGAAATTACGTTTTCACCCATTTTTTCATTGACTCTTTGTATAATTTGCACTTTCTGAAAACCCAATTCGTTTTTTAAAGGGCCAATACTTGTTTCAATAAAAAGCTTTTGATTAAAGATGTAAACTTTGTCCGTGTATTTAGCTACAGTGACGCCCATAATTTCAGACCAAACTTCCTCAATTTGAGCAGCCCTAATTCCATTTTTTAATTTACTTGTTTGTACGAATTGCTTTAAAGCGTCGCCTAATTTAAATGTTGCCATAACGAAAGACCAAGTTACGATTTTAAATTTCAATTAATTGATAACTACTCAAATGTTTGCCCAATAACTGGGTTAACCTATCCTTATGTGTATCGGTGATAAACACTTGTCCATCCGTGGATTTACTTACCCAGGCGAGTAGTTGAACCATTCTATTCTCATCTAATTTTTCGAATATATCATCCATTAATAAGATGGGTGAAAATCCTTTGTATTTTTTTAACATCATCCATTCGGCAAGTCGAATGGCAAATAATAAACTTTTTCTTTGTCCTTGAGAAGCTTCTTGTTTGAAGGGTTGCTTTTGAATGGTCACTACCAGGTCGTCCTTATGTATACCTACATTTGTTCGATGAAGTAAGGTATCCTTATTTAAAGATTGTACAAGTAAGGTTTTAAAATCTTGGTCGCTTAAAGTAGATTGATATTTGATAGAAATATCATCTGCTTGTCCGGCTAAGTGTTGGTATAAGTTTAAAACTTCGGGTAACCATTCTTGCATTAATTGTTTTCGATATTCATGGATAGGATTTCCATTCGCCATTAATTGTTCATTCAATGTTTCCAAAAGTAAGCTATCTAAATTTCCTGTTTCATTGGCAATTTTCAAAAAACTATTGCGCTGCAGTAAAATTTTATTGTATTGTATTAAATATTTTAAATAGGGGGGATGTATTTGACACAATAAACTGTCCATTAATTTTCTTCTTTCTTCACTTGCACCTGTAATAATTTGAACGTCATCAGGGGCAATCATCACACAGGGAATTTTTCCTAAGTGCAACGAATGTTTTGGGTACATTTCCTCATCAAAATAAAATTCCTTTTTTAAATTTTCTCTGATGATACAAGATATAGCGACTTCATTATTATTAATATTATATTTTCCATCAATTCTTAAACCTTGATAGGCGTGATGTACATTTTGTGCATCTGGTCGACTAAAGTAACTTTTGGTAAAGGACAAATAATACAAAGCGTCTAAAACATTTGTTTTTCCAACGCCATTGGGACCAACAATACCTACAATACGATTTGTAAAGTGGAATTCCTTTTGAATGTAATTCCTGAATTGAACCAATGTAAGTTGCTGAATCCCCACCATGTGTGCAAAATACAAAGGGTTTCATTAAGCACCTTAAAAATTGAGAAAAAGGGTGTAATTTTATTAAAATTTAACGGAATGACGCTGATCAGTGAACAACAGCTACCGAGCATAATTAAAAGGTTGGCACACCAGATTTTGGAAACTTATCCAGGTTTAACCAATGCAGTTATTATTGGATTACAACCAAGGGGCATCTTTTTAAGTGACCGAATTGTAGCTGCTTTACACCAAGAATTACCTGCGGACCAAGTAGTTTATGGTAAATTAGACATTACCTTTTATCGGGATGATATTCGTAGAGAATTACACCTAGCAACACAAACTGATCTGCCTTTTAGTATTGAAGGGAAAACGGTTATTTTAATAGATGATGTATTATTTACAGGTCGAACCATCAGAGCCGCTTTGGATGCTTTATTGGCTTTTGGTCGTCCATCAAAGGTTTCTTTATGTGTTTTGGTCGATCGCAAACCAAGTCGAGAATTACCGATACAGCCCGATTTTACAGGGAAGGAAATGATAGATGCGTCCCCTTATAAGGTAAAAGTTAGGTGGAAGGAAAATGACGGGGTAGATGATGTAATACTCCTGGTGGACTAAAATATTGGATAATAGACAAGGCAGGTTGAAAAAAATATACTAATTTTGTTTTTTAATGGCACTATCTACCAAACATCTTCTTGGTATCAAGGACCTCACTCAAGAGGACATCCAACTTATTTTATCTACTGCATCGCAATTCAAAGAAGTTTTACAAAGACCCGTCAAAAAGGTTCCTACTTTAAGAGATGTCACTATTGTTAATTTATTTTACGAAAATTCAACCAGAACAAGAATCTCATTTGAGCTCGCTGAGAAACGTTTGTCAGCTGATGTAGTCAATTTTACTGTGTCCAATTCCTCTGCGGCAAAAGGCGAAACTTTATTAGATACCGTCAATAATATTTTGTCCATGAAAGTGGATATGGTCGTAATGCGACATAGTGCTTCCGGCGCACCCCATTATTTAGCCAAGCACATTGATGCAGCTATTATAAATGCTGGGGATGGGATTAATGAACATCCTACACAGGCATTATTGGACGCATTCTCTATGCAGGAAAAACTAGGCCAATTGGCTGGTTTGAAAGTGGCTATAATTGGAGACATTATGCACAGCAGGGTGGCTTTAAGTAATATTTATTTACTTAAAAAAATGGGGGCTGAAGTGATGGTTTCTGGACCACCCACCTTAATTCCGACCTATCTACAAGAAGCAATGGATATCAAAGTTGAATATAACATAGACAAAGCCCTCGCATGGTGTGATGTAGCCAATGTGCTTAGAATTCAATTAGAACGTCAAAATCAGCCTTTATTCTCATCCTTAAGGGAATATAACATGGCTTATGGTATCACGAAACAAAGGTTGGATAAGCTTTCAAAGGATATTGTCATTATGCATCCAGGGCCCATTAACAGAGGGGTAGAAATTGATAGCGATGTGGCTGATAGTGCTCATTCGATCATTTTAGACCAGGTGGAGAATGGTGTTGCAGTAAGAATGTCTTGTTTATATCTGTTGACTGGACGAACTAATCCAGCATAATTGCTTTAGTTATTCGCAATTTTCCTAATTTTAAGCTATGCAAAGAATCTGTTTATTTCCTGGAACTTTTGACCCAGTTACTTTAGGTCATATAGATATCATTAATCGATCCTTACCATTATTTGATAAAGTGGTGGTGGGTATTGGTATTAATGCTTCTAAAAATCCCATGTTTACAGCAGACCAACGCAAATTTTGGTTTGATGAAATTTACAAAGATCAACCAAAGGTAGAAGTATCTACTTATGATGGATTAACCGTAAAATTTTGTCAATCTATTGGGGCACATTTTATTTTAAGGGGAATTAGGTACGTGAGTGATTTTGAATATGAAAAAACAATCGCTGATGCCAATAGAACTATGGATCGTACTATTGAAACTATTTTTTTAACAGGGGAGCCAAAATATACTTCAGTGGCATCCACTATTGTAAGAGATATTATCAGAAATGGGGGAGACGCTTCTCCATTTTTACCTGAAGCGGTTATTAAAACCTTAAAATAGTTTATTTCGTTTAATAACTATTTAGCGCTTCTGAACAACGGTTAAACTTCATTTATTGTTAGTCTGTACGCTTCAATCACTTCGATGATAGTTGGGTAGGTTTGTTCTAAGCAATGTTTTGCGGTGGCAAGTGAATGCCATTCAATTTTTTCGATATCCTCTGTAATTTGAGGAACACCAGTTTGTGTGGTTGGAATAGTCATATGAAACCAATAGGTTCTTTTAACAACATCTTCATTTAAGTGGGTGTCAAAATAGATATGATTCGTAAATTTTAATAATTCATGTAATTGGATGTCCTTAATCCCTGTTTCTTCGGCCACCTCTCTCAGTGCACAAGTTTGAATCGTTTCACCCTCGTCCAATTTTCCCTTTGGTAAATCCCAAAATCCCCTTCTGAATATCCAAAGTATTTGGCCTTGTGGGTTGGTGACTAGGCCACCGGCAGCGATGATTTGTGTAGGCATAAAATGTGTAAAGTATTTAATAATTCTTGCAACGAATGTAGCAATTTGACTTTAATTTCGCCCTACGAATTTATAATTATGACAAATCAAAAAGCCGTAGCGGAAAAGTTATTACAAGTTGGCGCAGTAAAGTTAAGTCCAAACGAACCATTTACTTGGGCAAGTGGTTGGAAAAGCCCAATTTATTGTGACAATCGAAAGGTGTTATCCTTTCCCTATGTGCGTGATTTTATTAAAAGTGAAATGTGTAATGTAATTTTCGAGAAATTTGACGGCGCGGATATGTTGGCTGGTGTAGCTACTGCTGGAATACCATGGGGCGCAATGGCAGCAGATCAACTAAAGCTTCCGTATATCTATGTGAGACCAAAACCAAAAGAACATGGTTTGGGTAACCAAATAGAAGGTGCTTATGCAACAAGCAATAAAATTTTAGTAATTGAGGATTTAATTTCCACAGGCAAAAGTAGTTTGCAAGTAGTCGATGTACTTCGTAATGCAGGATTAGAAGTGGTAGGAATGGTTTCTATATTTAATTATGGATTTGATATTGCAGATGAAGCGTTTAAAAAAGCAGGCGTACCTTTTATTTCCTTGACCAATTATGCTAGTTTAATTGAATTGGCGGTTGAAAAAGGGGATGTAAATTCAAATACCCAGGATATGTTAATGGAGTGGCGCAATAGTCCTTCTACATGGAAACAATAATTGCGTTCTGTTTTTTAAATATTATTCTAATTACGTCCACTTAATACAGAAGCCAAATTTAATTTTTGGGTTGTTTCAAATTCAATGGGGATGGTTTTTGTAAAAATACCCTTTGACAAAGTGGATGTTCCTTTTACACTGATTTTCATTGGTTTGTTGAAAATTAAATCGATGCTGTTTTTTAGTATACTGGTTAAATCAACTTCCATGTTAGCAGGCAAATCAAATGTCGCATTTGCTGGGATGTTAAATACGGTATCTAAATTATAATGTGTAAATTTTTCATCGTTAATGAAAATATCTGCGTCTAATTTATTTAATGCTAATGAAAATGAATTTGGATTTTCATAGGTAAATTCAGCCTTGAACACATTTTTTCCAAAACTGGCTTTTTCAATCTTAATTGATTTCAACCCTTTAAAAACAAAAGGCTGGGGTTGACTGCATGAAGTAAGCAATAGTAAGAATAGGGAAAAAATAAATAAGGTAGGTGTAGTTCGGAACTGCATTTTTTATATTTGTATAAAATTATTAGTTATTTGTTGATTATGGAAATATATTTACCTATCGTAATTGATTATTTTAACACATGCCCCAGCCAATTTTAAAAACAGACCTGCAATATTTTGGAAGCATTCATTTTGTGAAAACATTAATGGAAAATAGAAATGTGGTATTTGATTTGGATGCGCCATTTACAAAGAGGAGTTTCAAAAATAGGATGGTTATTGTTACTTCTCAAGGACCATTAATGTTAACCATACCGATAGTAGGTGGCCGAGATCAAAAAACGCCTATGAAAGATATTTCAATTGCGTATGATATACCATGGTGCGCACAACATTTAAAATCAATAAACACAAGTTATAAAAGGGCGCCTTATTTTGAATATTACGAAGAAAGTTTAACTGCATTGTATGCAAAAAAACCAGCGAAATTGGTTGATTTTTTATTGCAATGTTCTGACTGGCTACAAACGCAATTAAAAATGAAATGGGATATGCATTTAGCACATCATCAAGTTGACATAGACCTAGTATTAAAATACTATGATCCTTGGTTGCCCAATAATTACAAACAACACAATGGATTACCAAAGTACCAACAAGTATTTTCAGACCAACTTGATTTTGTTACAAACGCGTCTATATTAGACATGTTATTTTGTGTGGGAGGCAGAGAGATTAGTAAATTATGGGCTCCTCCAATAGAGTAGTATCCTTGTTTATAGGATGTGTTTGCAAGAATTCCTTTGTCCACTTTTCATATTGCTTAATTTGTTCCAGTTCCTCACTCTTCAATAAATAGTCCAATGCTTCCTTCAAATTACTTGCTTTTGCTAGTTTTTGATTCAACAAATCTCTTTTTAATTGGTAATTGGAGAAGATAGCACGTATTAATAATTTATCTGCAATTTTATAGGAGTCATTATCTAGCTCATCTTTATAGGTCGCTAACTTTGTCGAAGATTCATGTTGTTTAATCCATATAACAGTTTGCTCAACCAAATTAGCATAGGTTTCATTTTTTAAATCATGGCTATGTTTTTCCTTATAGCCTTTTGTTACTTGTGGGCGTTTCAAAAACTTGACTACCTTTTTATTAGGCACCGCAAAAGCGATTTTTTGTGTTTTTATTTTATCATTCACAATTAACGCAGTAGAATTAATTATTTTTGTGATAGGCGTTGGGCGCGTAGATAAAAAGATGAAACTACCCAATACGGCACCTATGCCTAATTTTAAAATGAATTGTTTGCTTGAATGATTGCTGACATTGTTAAAGTATTTAATTCTTTTCAATAATTCACTTTGAGATGCAAATATCCCCATTGTTAGTGTATTGCTTTTGGAGATGCGATTATTTACATGTTCTGCAATTTTTAACAATGCATTCATGTATTCAACTTTTTTTGGATTGTTTTTAATGACTATTAAATCACAAGCAATTTCCCTTTGCAAACTCATTTCTTTATTTAATAAAATCGAGAATGGATTAAAAAATAAAATGGTATGATTAAGGCTAATGATAATATTAACTAAGTAATCTTTTCTGAGGATATGTGCTATTTCGTGGATTAAGATAGTCTCCATTTCTTTTGTAGTCAGTTGATTGCAAATGGCAATTGGAAGTAACACGATAGGGGTAAGCCAGCCAAAAGTAATAGGAACATCAATCTGGTCACTAAAGCCGATTTTAATATTTGCTGTATTTTTTAATATATGGGGTGGAAGACTACTTGTTAATAACTCAGACTGACTAAAATTTGCAGACTTTTTTAGTCCATAAATATATTTGAATTGAAATAAAATTTTTGCTAAAAAAAATATCAAAATAATACAATAGGTTAAGCCGATCACAGAAAGCCCTTGTATAGTATTGTTATTATAAAATGGAATAGTAACATTGGTAATTTTAGCAGTGATTACTAATAAGCTAAAAGTATTGGGTGCGAAAATGCTACTAATGAATTGTAATAAACTTATTACTTGAATGATGCCAGCCAAAATGAATAATTTTGCTGGCTTTATATTCCACATCCATTTAACACACTCATACATCATAAATAATATAGCCATGAAGCCGATATTATTTAAAATTGCATTGGGTATATTAGATAGTACTTCCATAATACGATTGTATTATTATTTATTTTGCAATGAATTTATCATTGATTTTATTTGATCCAAATCATTTTTAGAAGTAGGATGTGTACCTAAAGCCTGCAATACTAACTGAGATGCATTGCCACCAAATAAGGTATGGATCATTTTGTTTAGGTATTGCTCCTGAGCAATTTCTCTTTGAATAGTGGGTGTATAGATATGTGTTTTAGACATTACATTGCGCGTCACTAAACCCTTTTCATTCATGATCTGCATTAATTTTAATGTTGTCGTATAGCCAACATCCTTCGTTTTTTGAACTATTTCATGTACTTCACGAACAGTAGCTGTTTGTTTTTCCCATAGGATACTTAATATTTCAAGTTCACTTTCCGTGGGCTTAAATGTCTTACTCATAGTTTATACGATTATATTCGTAAGCAATCTACGAAATGTTTTCTAATAAAAAAATCCACCCCCGAAAAACAGGGATGGATTTTTGTTAAAGTTTATTAAAAAGGCTTACGAAAATTAAGCGCTATTTGTTTGGTTTAGCTATTAAGTATTGACTGTATTTGGCATTTTGAGCTTCTGTTAAAGCTTTACCATTAACACTAATTTGACCATTCTTAATTTGAATGCTAATATTATCTTTTGGTGCTAAGTTGTCCGCTATTAAAGCTTGTACTAATGTTTTGGTATCTGCTGTAATGGTAACTGTATTAGCAGTATCAGCAGTTATTTTAGCTGATAAAGCAGTATCTGTATTGATCACAGATATATTAACATTTTGCGATTTAACCTCAATTGGTGCTTTGCTAGCATGAATTTGCGCTAATGAAGGCGCGATGACTAATGAAACAATCGACATCAATTTGATTAAAATATTCATAGAAGGACCAGATGTATCTTTAAATGGATCTCCCACAGTATCTCCAGTTACAGAAGCTTTATGGGGCTCTGATTTTTTATAGAACATCTCACCATTGATCTCAACACCTTTTTCAAATGATTTTTTTGCGTTATCCCAAGCACCACCAGCATTGTTTTGGAATATACCCATCAATACACCACTTACAGTTGCACCAGCTAAGAAACCACCCAGTGCTTCTGGACCCATGGTGAATCCAATTAAAATAGGAGAGATGATGGTAATTGCACCTGGTAACATCATTTTTTTCAATGAAGCTTCCGTACTAATTGCCACACATTTTTCATATTCTGGTTTTCCGGTACCTTCCATAATTCCTGGAATAGTTCGGAACTGACGACGCACTTCCTCCACCATTGCCATCGCTGCATCTCCCACCGCACTAATCGCTAGAGAAGAGAAGATAAAAGGGATCATTCCACCTACGAATAAAGCCGCTAAAACGTCCGCTTTGTAGATGTCAATATGTTGGTTATTAGGCATCGCTACACCCACAAAGGCAGCAAATAATGCTAATGAAGTTAATGCAGCCGAAGCAATGGCGAATCCTTTACCACTTGCTGCGGTTGTATTACCAACTGCATCTAAAATATCTGTTTTCTCACGCACTTCCGCTGGTAATTCACTCATTTCAGCAATACCACCTGCGTTGTCCGCAATTGGACCAAACGCGTCAATCGCTAATTGCATCGCTGTGGTCGCCATCATACCTGCAGCAGCAATAGCTACACCGTATAAACCTGCGCAATATGCAGAACCAAAAATACCTGCTGCCAATACGATAATTGGCATAAAGGTTGATTCCATACCAATCGCTAAACCACCAATAATATTGGTAGCGTGACCTGTGCTAGATTGTTTAATAATACTTAAAACTGGGCGTTTACCCATTGCTGTGTAGTATTCAGTAATGATACTCATTAAAGTTCCTACGATTAATCCAACAGCAATAGCGCCAATCACTCCATTTCTTGAGAATTCAATACCACGTAATGCCATGGTTTCTGGTAAAATATAACTTACAAGGAAATAACATGCAATCGCTGTCAAAATCATTGAACCATAATTACCCATATTTAAAGCCTTTTGAACAGTTGCCGTGTTCAATCCAGCATCTTCACTAATTCTAACGAACAAAGTTCCTATGATCGATAATAATATCCCTACACCAGCAATCATCATTGGTAACAAGATAGGAGATAAGCCACCAAAGGCATCTACTAATCTACCACCACCTACTGCGGTAACTTCTTGTCCTAAAACCATCGTAGCTAATACAGTTGCGACATAAGAACCAAATAAATCGGCACCCATTCCTGCAACATCACCAACATTATCTCCTACGTTATCTGCAATTGTTGCCGGATTACGTGGATCATCTTCAGGAATACCTGCTTCAACTTTACCTACTAAATCAGCGCCTACATCAGCCGCTTTTGTATAAATTCCACCACCCACACGGGCAAACAATGCGATAGATTCAGCACCTAAGGAAAATCCGGTTAAAACTTCAATGGTTCTTAACATTTCAGAAGGATCTCCATTAACATAGAACATGCTTTTTAACACTAAAAACAAACCACCCAAACCTAAAACTGCTAATCCAGATACCCCTAAACCCATTACGGATCCACCTGTAAAGGATACTTTTAAAGCTTTAGCCAAACTAGTTTTTGCCGCTTGAGCAGTTCTTACATTTGCTTTAGTAGCTACTTTCATACCGATATATCCTGCTGTAGCACTGAAAACAGCACCAATAATGAAGGAAATCGCAATACTCCAGTGACTTTCCGCATTTTTTGTAGCCATAAAGCCTAATAATAAAGCGACAATTACTACAAAATAGCCTAGTATTTTCCACTCTGCTTTCAAGAAAGCCATAGCACCTTCAGCAATATAAGTACTGATCTCTTTCATACGATCATTACCAGCATCTTGCTTAGATACCCAATTGAATTTCAATAAGGTATACAATAAACCTACAATACCCATTGCCGGAACGGCATAAAACAAACAATCATTGATACATTCTTTCATAAGAAACTTATATTCAGTAGTTAAAATTAAGGGGATGCAAAAATAGGGCAGAAAATCCAAAAAAAGGCAAAAAAAACGGAGTTTACTCCTCTAAACTTGTCTTATCCTCCTTGCCTGTAAATACAGCCGCGATTTGTTTGCCTTTGTATATAGCGCTATTGAATCGATTACCCAAAATAATTATAGTAGCGGTTTCACGTAATAACCTAGTAAAAACTGTGTTATTGCCATGCCACCAGCCATTATGATATATAATTTTTGCCTCATTGGGATTGACCAAAATACGCCATCCTAGTCCATAATTACGGTAATCTTTATTGGTTGGGCTTTTGGGTTCATAGGCCATATCCATCGTTGCCTGTTGTAAATATTTACCCTCGGTTAATGCCTTATCCCATAAAAACATATCCCTTGCAGTACTATATACATTTTTGTCACCATAAATACAATCGTATTTCTCAATTTTATATGGCACCATCCTTGCATTATAGGAGGGTGTATAAATTCCCGTGGATGATGCATCAAATATATAAGTGTTCTCCATTTTTAAAGGTTTAAAAATGTTTTCTTTCATATAAATAGGAAAAGATTGACCAGTAATTTTTTCGATAACTAATGCAAGTAAAACATAATTAGTATTACAATATTTAAAAATACGATTTGGAGAAGCCTGGGGCAGCGGCTTTCGAGTGATCATATAATCCAAGACATCTTGATTGTTGAATAAACCTGACTTAAATGGAGCATCGTTTTTAATGAGATTTACTTTATTAACCCATTTGCCTTTTTTGTTTTTAACTCTTACAGTTGCATACTTTTTTGCTTCCATAAAATAGGTGTAATCCGCCAAACCACTTCTATGCGATAATAGCTGTTCAATGGTCACCTCTTTATAGGGGAACTTATTTAAATATTTTGCTACTGGGGCTTTTAGATCTAATTTTTCCTGCTCCCATAATTTTAAAGCCGCCATGGCAGTAAAAGTCTTGGAAATGGAAGCCAAATGAATGGGTGTTTCTGGTTGTATTAATGTTTTATTACTATAATTTGAATACCCTTGGTAATCTTCAAAAACAACCTGTCCATTTTTTGCCACCAAAATTTGACCACTAAATCCTTTTTTACCTAAAAGGCTTTCATATTTTGCCTTAACCTCATTCATTAATTTATCCTTATCGGTGGGACTTAATTTTTGGTAGGCAAAGGGGTAATTGACCAATGGATTAGGCCCCTGGCTTGTTCCACAAGCTGCGCTTAGTAGAAATATACCTAAAACCAATGTAATTCTAACAATCATCTTTTCGCTTTTATAGGGTGCAAAAGGCATAAGTAACAAATAAATAACGCTACAACGACTTAATTTATTGTTAATGAATACAAAACAGTTATTTTTTTTAACTTTGTGCCATGAGCAATATTGACAATACCAGTTATCCCAAGGCCAAAATCAAAGTATTATTTCTAGAAAATATCAGTGATAAGGCCGTGCAGTATTTTAAAGAACAAGGATATACGGATGTTAAAAAAATATCGGGTGCTTTAAGTGAAGATGATTTAATTAAGGCAATAAAAGATGTACATATTTTAGGTATAAGATCTAAAACATTTATATCAAAAAAAGTATTAGATAGCGCAAAAAAATTACAAGCCATTGGTTGTTTTTGTATTGGCATTAATCAAGTGGATATCAAAGCTTGTAAACAAAAAGGGATTGCAGTATTTAATGCCCCTTATAGTAATACAAGAAGTGTTGCTGAATTAGTCATTGGTGCGTCTATTATGTTGATTCGAAAAATAGTAGATAAAAATAAAGCTGCACATGAAGGAATTTGGAATAAAGAAGCCAAAGGAAGTTTTGAACTAAGAGGAAAGACAATGGGTTTAATTGGTTATGGCAATATTGGTACCCAAACAAGTATCATGGCAGAGGCCATGGGCATGAAGGTAAAGTTTTATGATACCGATGCAAAGCTTCCATTAGGAAATGCACAAGCGGCGAAATCATTAAAAGAATTGGTAAGTAGTTCAGATATAATTTCAGTCCATGTGCCTGAAACTAATCAAACTAAAAATTTAATTAGCGCCGAAGTAATCAAGCAATTTAAGCAAGGCGCTATCTTAATAAATTATGCTAGGGGAGAAGTGGTTGACTTGGATGCCTTAAGTAAAGCGATCAAATCAAAAGCGCTATCAGGTGCTGCCATTGATGTGTATCCTTGGGAACCTGAAAAAAATGGAGATCATTTCGAATCTCCGATGCAAGGTTTATCCAATGTAATTTTAACACCACATATTGGTGGAAGTACAGAGGAAGCGCAGGAAAATATTGGAGAAGACGTTAGTATTAAATTATACCAATATTTAGAAAGAGGAGTTTCAAACGGATCACATAGTATTCCATCCATAAGTTTACCTCCTGTAGATGGCGCGCATCGTATTTTACATATTCATAATAATGTACCCGGTGTATTGAGTGCCATTAATACAGTGATGTCAAAAAATAAAATCAATATTGTTGGTCAATACTTAAAGACCAATGATGAAATTGGATATGTAGTTTTAGATGTGGATTCAAAATTATCTAAAACAGCCTTTGATTTATTGAAAGAGGTGAAACATACCATCCGCGCAAGAATGTTGTATTAGTAGATGCGATAAATTTGAGAATTAAAAATGAGCCAACATCATTTTAATTTCATCCACATCCACACCGGTGCTTTGTAAATTTTCATTCATGGAAGCTACATTAAATTCCATTTTCGATGGATTGTTTTTACGTGCAGAACTATGAATTTCCACCACACCTGTTTGCTGTAAAATTTCATTGATATTATTTGCGCGTACACCACTTCCTGGCATGATAATAATACGCCCATTCGCTTGATCCATTAGTTGTTTGATTAATGGTAGTGCATAGGCTACATTAGGCACTTGTCCACTCGTTAAAATTCGGTGACAACCCGTTTCTATGATATCTTCAAGTCCTTGTATTGGATCAACACACCGGTCAAAAGCGCGATGAAAAGTTACTTGCATCGGTTTCGCTAAAGAAACTAATTCAGCGGTTCTTGTTTTATCAATGCGCCCATCTGAATTTAATAGTCCAATCACGACCCCTTTAAATCCTAATTCTTTCGCGACTATTATATCCTGTTTCATGATTTGATATTCTGTATCCGTATACAAAAAGTCACCGCCTCTGGGTCTAATGATTGGGAACACAGGGACAGTTTGTTGTTTTGACATTGCTAGTAAACTACCATAGGATGGGGTAGTCCCCCCTTCATTTGGATTTTCACAAAGTTCAATTCTATCTGCACCTGCTTGTATGGCATCCAAGGCTGATTGAACAGAAAAAACAGCAATTTCTAAAGTAACTTTTGACATATAATTGACTATAATAAAACGAATTAATCTAATGATTTTGCTTCGTGCAATTTATTGCCTTCATTGGTATGTACTGCAAAATTAAATCCTTTATGAAGTGAGTAAGCACCAAAATCACCCTTCTTATTGACAGCAATAAAACAGATTTGTATGTCCTTTGCTTTTTCTTTCTTAATTCTATTTATCCGCTCTACTATAATTTTACAGGCTTCCGTTGGTGTTTTTCCTTGTCTCATTTGTTCCACTACAGCACTCGCGCCTGCAACTCTAATTACATCTTCGCCTTGACCTGTGGCAACAACTGCACCAACTTCATTATCCACATACAATCCTGCACCAATGACAGGAGAATCTCCAACACGACCACGCATTTTAAAACCTGCGCCACTTGTTGTACAAGAGCCACTTAAATTACCAAAACCATCTAATGCAATCATACCAATCGTATCATGATTCCATTCTCCATTAGCTAAACGATGTGGTGCCATTTTATTTTTATCCAATTGACTTATAGCATTTTTACGTTCAATATTAATAACTGGTTTATACTCTGATTTTTTCAACCAATTATTATATGATTTTTTAGCACCTTCTGATAATTCCCCGGATTCTAATTTAAATCCTTGTTCCAAAGCAAATTGTTGCGCGCCTTCACCTACTAACATCACATGTGGTGTTTTTTCCATTACGCGACGTGCAACTGATATTGGATGTTTGATGCGTTCTAAAAATGCCACACTACCACAGTTAAATTCATGATCCATGATTGAGGCATCTAAGGTTACATGACCATCTCTATCTGGGTTTCCATTTAATCCAACGCAACAGTTCATTTCATCTTCAGTTACCATAACTCCTTTTTCTACTGCATCAATTGCTTTACCGCCAGCACCGAGTATCGTCCAAGCACCAACATTAGCTGCAATACCAGCATCCCATGTAGAAATTACAATTGGTTTTGTCACCGAATTTTTAGGAGTAAAACCTGTTAATGTAAAACTTGAAATTCCTATACCTCCTAAATTGATAAATTTGCGACGATCCATTTTAATGCAGCGTTTATGTTATTAAATAATCATGTTCAAGATACAAACAATGTGTTTATTTATGTAATTTTAATTCAATAAATAATTATGCAACATTTATTTGATTTATATGGATGGGAAGTGAATGTGTATGATACAATTCAACAAGGTTTAATCAATAGAACATATTCTGTGCAAACCACCCATGGTGATTTTATTCTGCAATCCATCAATCACAATGTATTTAAAAATCCCAAGGCAATTGATGCAAATATCAATGTGATAGGGGCTTACATTAAAGAAACCAACCCCGATTACTTATATACGCATTTGATACCATCGCTTCAAGGAAATACCTTAATTGAATGGGAGGGAGGTTATTATAGAGCATTTAATAAAATTGAAGGGTATGCATTAAGTGTGCTTGATCATAAAGCACAAGTAGAAGCTGCCGCAAAACAATTTGCCAATTTTACCTACACCTTAAAGGATTTTGATTCCAATCGCTTAACTGATACACTGGTGCAGTTTCATGACTTAAATTTTAGGTACCAACAATTTTCTGAAGCCATTCAACATGGTAATGCACACAGAATTGAGCAAAGCCAGGAAGAGATTAAATTATTACTTTCTTTAAAGAATTATGTGGATACCTATAATAATTACATACATCATAAAGACGTAAAAAAGAGGGTTACTCATCATGACACCAAAATCAGCAATGTATTATTCAATAAAATAGATGGTCTGGAACAGGCAATATGTGTAATTGATTTAGACACTACGATGTCCGGTTACTATATAAGCGATGTGGGCGATATGTGTCGAACTTGCTTATGTCCCGTTTCCGAGGAAGAAAGAGATTTGAATAAAATATGGGTGGATGGTGAAAAATGGCAAGCCTTGAAGACGGGTTATTTACATTATATGCAGGACGCACTTTCCAATTATGAACTAGACCACTTCTTTTTTAGTGGTCAATTTTTAATATATATGCAAGCCCTTCGCTTTTTGACTGACCATTTGAATAATGATACTTATTACGGCGCATCCTATGAAGGTCAAAATTACAAGCGTACTTTGAACCAAATACGTTTATTGGAAGCTTACAACCAATTAGCATAAATATATTAGTGAAGTAGCACATCCTAAATCATTGTAAATGTGATATTTAAGGTATATAATATGTGGTTTAATATGCTATTTCATTTCTAAGTTTTAAATCATTTATAAAATCATTCAATGCCTGTTAATTATATTCCCATTTTACTATCTATTATATAGAGACTGGGCAAATAACCACTACTTGAAACTACATATGATCAGATGAACCAATATACCTCTAAAGCAATCTATTCCACCTTAATCTATCTATATACCCCTGAATTCAACTATATTTATTGCTTATAATTAACATTATGTTAAACAGATTATTAGTCTAATAAGAATTCCCTCCTCATTATCTATTTGAATTATTTATAGCTTTACAGTATAAACCTAGAAACAGTATTATATCAACCAATAACCTACTATGAAAAAACTACTAAGCTTTTTAATTGCATTTACTATCTGTAGTCAAACCATTAGTTTAAAAGCCCAAAATTCTGTACAAAAGGCAACCACTTATGTGGGTGATCAAAAGAATGGTCAACCTGATGGCAATGGTGTTTTGACAGATACTTCAGGCAATGTATTTAAAGGCAGCTTTAAAAAAGGCAAAAAAGAAGGCTATGGTGAATTAAAATATAGAACCATTTTTGATAAAGATAGTACCCTAGTTGGCTATTGGAAAAAAGACCAATATGTTGGTTTTTATGAATACCCCTATAAAATTGTAAGCAAATCCTATATGGTGAGTAATGCCACTATTTCATTTGAACCAGCAAATCCAAGTGGCAATATCATTGAAGTGAGTGTGGAATCTGTTTCAGGTGGTTCCGCTACCTTATCAGGTGAAATGCCAAAACCTACCTTAACGGAACATATATTCAATAAAGGGTCATTTCAAGAGATGTTTCCTAGAACCAATCAACAAAAAAGAAACACTTATATTTTTCAAAATGTGATCTTCCCTATTCAAGCCGTTTTTAAATTTGGTGGAGAAGATGTTACTGTTGAATTAAATGAAACAAAAAACTATAAAATAACAGTAATATTAAGAGATTAAAACATCGCAAGTATTTAAATTAAAAAGCCGCCCCTATATAATATTTATAAGGGCGGCTTTCAAGTATTTATAAATTACTATTGGTACTTATCATGTAATGTATCGTAGAAATTATATTTAGCATCAAATTCATCATACGCTTTTTGATCTTTCCCTCTTACTTTATCTCTTTTATATCCATATAAAGTTGCTAAGAAATCAACTGATCTTGAGATCACATTTTTCTCAGGCTTAGTGAATTTTTCTTTGTTTTTTAATTCATTGTATGCTTTTTCGATCCATTCTATGGCTGCATCCACCTTAGCTAAAATAGGTTTCTCTAACGCGATATTTAATTTTTTAACTGAATCAATAGAAGCATTAAATCTTTTGTCCTCTAATAATTTCGTTGTAGGATTTTTTGAAGGTGCTGGCCTGTTGGAATTTAACGATTGTAAGGTTCTTATATTTTCAGCTACTTTATCATCTAATACAGAAAACTGATTGTAATAACTTATTCCTGCATTAAATGCTGCAGCAAAGTTATTTTCATTCATTGAAAATGCTTTTTTGTAGGCATCTTGTGCTTTAAGTAAATAAGAATTTGATGCTTCTATACTTACACCTTCCATTGATTTTCCGGCCATAAACATATCGCCAAACATTTGACAAGCTAATTCAGTGATTGAATTATCAGCAATCATTTCATCATAAGAAGCTATTTTCTCTTCCATGCTATAATGCTTGTCAATATAGTCTGTCTTATATTCAAACCAATTTTCAGCTGGATATGCAGCTTGGGTGATTTTATAATAAGTATCAAAACCTGATTTATCCTTTGTGTCTATATAATAAACTAATAAGTAACGATATGCATCAATTAACTCATTGCTATTAATTTTTGCATCAATTAATCTTTTATAATAAGCCGCACATATTGCTTTATTTCCTGCATTTTGATGTGCATAGCCAGCATACATTAAAGAAGTTGTATCAAATTTTTGTTTAGAATTGGCCCAGCCTCTTGAAAAAATTAAATCACTATATCTTACAGCAACATCAAAATGTTCTGCTGATTGTTTCCATTCTTTACCACTAAAGCCTGCTACCCCATCTTTGAATGCTTTAAAATAAATGGTAAAAAACGGGTCTTGACCATATTCTTTAGCTGCTTTGAAGCTGGTATCCATTTTCATATATTCTTCAACAGCCAAATTCATGATTTCAAAAGCATTTGGATATTTATTTGAAATCGCGCTATCTTTTGCTAAGCCTTCATAAATTACAGCTTTTAAATAGACACCGTCTGGTGTTGAAGCTAGTGAAGCATTTTTTGCTACTGCTTTTTCATATTCATTTTTTGCAGCATCAAATTTTTTCAATAATAATATGCCTTGAACTTTTTTAAAGTCTTGTGCATAGTTCATTTGTGTTAATGTTACTAAGCATAGCAATCCGATAATTTTTTTCATGATTTTTTGTTTTGTTTGGCGTTATTTTTATAACACGCTTAAATATTAAAATTATTTTTTTAAATAGCGTTATTAGTTTTCGGGTGTATCATCACCTGCGTCATTTAAGGTATCATCCACTTTATTTTCAATATCAGTAGCAGATTCATTATCAGTTGATGCAATGATGTCATCCGTTGCTTCCCCAGATGCTTCTGCACCTTCAGCGCCTTCTAATTCTGGAACATCCTGTTCTTCAATTTTTGAAGTAGCAGCAATTTCATCACCTTCATCTAAACGGATTAATTTTACACCTTGTGTTGCCCTACCCGCTTCTCTGATTTCAGTAATACTGGTTCGAATGGTTACCCCTGATTTACATGTGATAATTAAATCTTCTTTTTCAAGAACATCCATTAATCCTACCAAGCTGCCTGTTTTTTCGGTAACATTTATTGTTTTAACACCTTTACCGCCACGATTAGTTATACGATAGTCGTCAATAGCTGTTCTTTTACCATACCCTTGTTGGCTTACCACTAATATGGTACGGTTTTTATCTTCTCTATTTACACAAACCAATCCAACCACTTCGTCAGTATCATTATCAACTTCAATACCGGCAACACCGATGGCTCCACGACCTGTTGGACGTACTTTTTCCTCTGGGAAACGAATGGCTCTTCCTGATTTAACTGCCATCATGATTTCATTATTACCATCTGTTAAACGCGCTGCTAATAATTCATCCCCTTCGTTAATGGTAATCGCATTTACCCCACTTACTCTTGGACGACTAAATTCTTCCAGGCAAGTTTTTTTGATGATACCACGCTTAGTACATAAAACGATATAGTGATTACTTACATAATCTTTGTCGTCTAATTTACGAACTTCAATAATTGCTTTTACCTTATCATCCTGAGGTATTTGTATTAAATTTTGAACTGCACGACCCTTGCTTGTTTTTTCACCTTCAGGAATTTCATACACCCTTAACCAGAAACATCTTCCTTTTTCGGTAAAGAACAACATGGTATCATGCGTAGATGCAATAAATAAATGCTCTACATAATCTTCTTCTCTTGTTTTAGATCCAATGGCACCACGACCACCTCTTTTTTGTTGGCGATATTCTGAAACAGAAGTACGTTTAATATATCCTAAATGAGAAATGGTAATAACCACATCTTCTTCTTCAATCAAATCTTCTAATTTCATTTCATCCGCTAAGTATTGAATTTCAGATTTACGCTCATCTCCGAATTTCTCTTTCACTTCTAATAATTCAGTTTTGATTAATTCAAAACGCAAATACTCGCTTCCTAATAATTCTTTTAAAGAAGCAATCAATTTCATCAACTGATCAAATTCCTCTTTAATTTTCTCGCGCTCCATACCCGTTAAGCGTTGTAATCTTAATTCTAAGATTGCTTTTGCTTGCACTTCAGAAATACCCCAACCTGCAGTCATCAAGGCTTCTTTAGCTGCATCCGGATTAGCGGAGCTACGGATTAATCGTATTACTTCATCTAAATGGTCTAAGGCAATTAAATATCCTTCTAAAATATGTGCACGATCTTCGGCTTTCTTTAATTCAAATTTGGCACGACGAATCACTACTTCCATTCTGAAATCAACGAACTCGCTGATTAAATCACGAAGGTTTAAAATTTTAGGACGTCCTTTACTTAAGGCAACATTATTAATACCATAACTTGTTTGTAGTTCGGTATATTTAAATAATTGATTAATGATCACTTGCGCAACGGCATCCTTACGTAATTCAATGACGATACGTGTTCCTTCTCGCTTATTACTTTCATTGTTGACATGGGTAATGCCATCAATTGTTTTGTCTACCACTAATTGACCAATACGATCCGTTAAATTATCACGGTTTACTTGGTAAGGGATTTCGTTGATTACAATCAACTCACGGCCATTGGGTTTGGTTTCAATATTGCATTTGCCTCTTACCACCACACGTCCTCTTCCGGTCATTAAACCTTGCTTAACCCCTTCCATGCCATATATGATACCTCCAGTTGGAAAATCAGGTGCTTTCACAAACTGAATTAACTCCTCAACAGTAATATCTCTATTTCCAATATAGGCAATACAACCATCCACGACTTCATTTAAATTATGTGGCAGCATATTTGTTGCCATACCTACTGCAATACCAGAAGATCCATTCACTAAAAGTTGTGGAATACGCGTAGGAAGTACAGAGGGCTCTTGTAAACTATCATCAAAGTTTGATTGGAAATCAACAGTGTCTTTTTCAAGATCGTCCAACATTGCTTCTGAAATACGTTGTAAACGCGCTTCCGTATAACGCATTGCTGCTGGCGGATCTCCATCTTGGTTACCAAAGTTACCTTGACCATCCACTAACTTATAACGCATAGTCCATTCCTGCGCCATACGAACTAAAGTATCGTAAATAGCAGTATCACCATGTGGGTGAAACTTACCCATTACTTCACCTACAATACGTGCTGATTTTTTATACGCCTTGTTGCTGTTATTACCAAGCTCATGCATCGCAAATAAAACCCTGCGGTGAACTGGCTTAAATCCATCACGAACATCTGGTAATGCTCTACCTACAATCACTGACATAGAATAATCTATGTAGGATGTTTTCATTTGTTCCTCAATATTGACCCTTATAACGCGATCACTATCTTGCGTGGCTTCTAGTCCTAAATTATCTTCCATATTTTTTATCTTTCGTTACATCAAAAAAATGGGATTAATTATGCCATTTTGATGTATTACGAAGATAACTTTTTGAGGCCTTTTTTCTTTAAATTTTAGGGTCTATTTTTGGCTCATTTATCCACAGTTGTGGGTAATAAATTAGGACTAAAATTGGGGTAAAATTACCCAGTCAGGCAAGACTAATTTTATACTTAAACCACCGGGCTCATATCCCATTCATAATCCAATTGACGCTTGTCTAAATTGGCTGCAATTACTTTAATCATGATCTTATCGCCCATATTAAATTTACGCCCAGATCTTAATCCTACAAGGGCATAATCGGATTCAACGTGTCTAAAATCATCATATTTTGACAAGGTGGTAATACTCACTAAGCCCTCGCATTTATGGGCAACGGTTTCCACCCAAAATCCAAAACTGGATACCCCGCTTATGACCCCTTCAAAACTTTGGCCAACATAGGAACGCATGAATTCAACTTGCTTGTATTTGTTGGATGCTCTTTCTGCTTCCATGGCTGCACGTTCTCTTTCACTACATTGTACACATTTTTCTTCTAAATTTTCGTCATTCATGGGGTGCCCTTGGATCACCGATTCCACAATTCTATGCACTAAAATATCTGGATAACGACGAATAGGAGAAGTAAAATGGCAATAGTTTTCAAACCCTAATCCATAATGCCCGATATTTTTTGACGTATAAACCGCTTTGGCCATGGTACGAATTCCCAACTGCTCCATCACATGTTGTTCCGGTTTTCCCTTAGCCGCTTGCATGAGTTGGTTAAAACTATGCGCAATATGTTCCGGGGTATCAATGCTGAAAGTATATCCATGTTTTTTAGCAAAAACTACGAAAGGTGCGAGTTTCTCTTCATTCGGTTGGTCATGAATACGGAATGGAAAAGGCAATGGTTCCTTTTTAATTTTAATCTTACCCATTTTTTCAGCAATGAGTTGATTCGCTTTTAACATTAATTCCTCAATAAGCTGATGTGATTCCTTACTTTCCTTCACTGTTATTCCAATAGGCTTTCCTTTTTCATCTAAAGTAAATCGTACTTCCTGGGATGAAAAATTAATAGCGCCATGATCAAAACGTTGTTTTCTTAATTTTTGGGTGAAATCCAATAACCATAAAATTTCATTCACATGATCCATGGTTGGATCGCCCGTTTTTGTGTCAATAATTTCCTGCACCTGCTCATAAGTATATCGACGATCAGAATATATAATTGTTTTTCCAAACCAGGTTTGCACTATGGCGCCAGTTGGATCCACTTCAAATGTGGCAGAAAAAGTTAATTTTTCTTCGTGAGGGCGTAAAGAACATAATTCATTGGAAATACGTTCAGGCAACATAGGATACACCCTGTCCGGTAAATACACCGATGTAGCGCGTTCAAAGGCTTCATTATCGACTGCAGTGCCCGGTTGTACAAAATGACTTACATCTGCAATATGCACGCCAATTTCAATGTTTTTATTCGGTAACACCTGATAAGAAATTGCATCATCAAAATCTTTGGCATCTACTGGATCAATGGTGAAAGTTAATACTTTTCTATAATCCTTTCTTTTGGCGATTTCAGCTTCGGATACCTTGTCAGATAATGATCTTGCAAAAGCCAAAGTTTCGGCACTAAATTCCAATGAAAATCCGGCTTCAGCCACAATCGATTTCATGGCCAAATCATTTTCTTGTTCAGTAGTGAATATATTTAATACTTCCCCTTCTGGTTTGCGACTGGCCTTGTCCCAGCTAATGAGCTTAACCATTACACGATCCTTATCTTTCGCCCCATTTAAATATTTAATTGGAATATAGATATCCGGCATGGGATGAATACTGTTCGGTATAAAAAAAGCATGCTTATTCGTTACCTGCATCGTTCCTGCAAAGGAAACTTGTTTTCGTTTTAATACTTCTAGAACTTTCCCTTCTTTTTTACCAGTACCTTGTCTGATTTTTGTAATTTTTACCTGTACTTGATCTCCTTTTAAAGCAGTATTAAAATCCGTTGGAAATACTAATATATCGTTTTCCAAACCTGATACCATGACAAAGCCCATCCCCGATTTTGCAATATCTAAAGTACCTGTATAACTCGTGGTAATATTTGTATTTTTTGTTGTGGGTTTCCCCTTTCTTGTTGTTTTTTTATTAGTTCCCATTGTTGTTTTTATAAAATTGAGCAACATTATTAATAACCAGCGCATCAAACTTATCCTGTTCCCCAAATAAAAATTGAGGTTTAATGGGCAAAACATATAATGGAATGTCGTTAAGTTCTTCCGTATATTTTACAAGTCGCACAGCATCTTTCTCGGTGGTTAAAATTAATTTGCTTTTTGAATTAATTTGATTGAATCTTTCTTTGATCTCATTTAAATCTTCTATGGAGAAGATATGATGATCGCTATAACTTATTTGATAGTAGGTATGTGTATTTTCGTGGATGTAATTTTTTAAAGGTAGTGGATTCGCAATGCCACAAACGAGTAATACTTCGTCTCGCATAGTTAACTCCCATTGAAAAGATGGATTATAAATATGATATGGAGTGTCATATATAATGGTAGTAAAAAAAACAAATTGATGTGGCTCTGTATTTAGTTTTTCAATTATTTCCTCTTTCTCAATGATAGATAAATTAGCCGGACATTTGGTGACAATAATAATATTTGCTCTTTTTGCTGATTTTCTTTCATCCCTTAGATCACCAGTAGGAATAAAAAAATCATCGCAATAAAGGTTGTCAAATTCCGTCAACAAAATATTAAAATCAGCCAATATTTCTCTATGTTGAAATGCGTCATCTAAAATAATTAATTGCAAGTCAGGCACATCTTGAATTAATTGCGGAATGGCTTCGATACGTCTTTCTCCAACTGCTACCGCCACATTTGGATACTTAATGTGAAACTGCATAGGCTCGTCACCAATTTCAAGTGCAGAAGTAAATTGATTCGCTAAAGCATACCCTACTGTTTTGCGTTTATATCCCCTACTTAAAGTTGCTATTTTATATTCATCAGATAAGATGGACAAAAGATATTCAACCATTGGTGATTTTCCTGTACCCCCTAATGATAAATTACCTACACAAATCATAGGCACATTAAATTGGACTGATTTTAAATAATGTTTAAAATATAGCCAATTACGTAAAGCAACTACCCAACCATATACAATTGCAAAAGGTAAAAGTAAAACTCTAAAAGATTTTAAAAAAAGGTTATTTAAATTCATAACTATTCCAGGGTGAAATACAATGGGTTAAAGGTACATCAAATTCATGGGTATCTTGAATATTTGGTATAGGGTCAAAGTAGGAAATACCAATACGATGATGCGGATGATGGCAAATAGAAAAATATTTATCATAATATCCTTTTCCAAAGCCTAGTCTATGTCCCAATAAATCAAAACCTAACAATGGTACTAAAAAGCAATCAATATTATTACTAGGAATCATAATATTTTGATGTGGTTCAAATATGCCTAATGAATTTAATTGAAGGTCAGGGGTAGCCTCATAAAAGTTCATTGTTCCCAATGATTTATCAATCACTGGATAAGCAATAATTAAATCGGGTATGAATTGCTGCAAATATCTGGTTAATAAAATGGTATTCGGCTCATTGTGCTTTTCCATTGGGTAAAAACTTCCAATGGTATGAATGTTTGAAAAATCAAATTTTTGAAATTGTATTAACAACAAATCATCCCATTTCAAGCATTCTGTTTGGGATAAATTTTGACGTTTTTGTAATAAGGATTTTCTTGCCTCGTCTTTAAACATAGTATAATTTACGAAAATTTATTGAATCTTACCCACAGGAAAAAAAACTAAAAATAGTGGTACCATAATTTCTTTGGAAACTATATCCGGCAAACTGGGTATAATCATTGCGCGGGGTATGTTCTAATATAAAAAAACCATCAGGTGCAATTAACTTTTGTTGCACAATAATTTTAGGCAATTCGTCAATGGTATTTAAAGCATATGGTGGCCCAGCAAAAATGATATCATAGGATTGTTTACATGAAGCTAAAAATTGAAAAACATCCATCCTATTTAATTGTACATTTTCAATTTTCAATAAATCAACATTCTTTTTAATAAAATCCAGCATAATTGGATCTTTTTCGACAATGGTTAATTCAGCCGCCCCTCTTGAAGCAAGTTCATAACTGATACAGCCTGTGCCGCCAAATAAATCAAGTGTTTTTATACCGTCTAATTGTACCCTATTTTGCAAAATATTAAACAAACCTTCCTTTGCAATATCAGTGGTTGGTCTCGTATGCGGCATATTTTGGGGTGGATGAATACGTCGACCACCATATTGTCCAGCGATTATTCTCATTAAAATATAAAATAGGGTGCGTAAGTATGATGCGGAAACTCTTTGTTTAAATTAATCCCAATACCTTCATTAGGGGCTAATAATATAGTCGTGTCTGCAAAGTATCTTTGTAATGTTTTAATCCAATTCAATTGCGCTGCATCAAATCCGGCAATGGTTAATGTAAAAACATTAGGCACAATACCTGCATTCGAACATGTATTTAAAAGCGTATACGTATTTTGGTCATCACCCCCTACTTTAAAATGATTAATTAGTTTTAGTTGTCCCTCTTGATGAATAACGACACAAAAATTATTATTAAACATAGTCACGTTAACCCCTTCTTTATGATCACGCAAAAGGTATTCCGTATAATGATGCCATTTGCCAGTTGGAAATGACCGGTTAAGTAATGTATTTAAATGATCAGGTATTGAATAAACCAACACGCTATCATTACCTAAAGGGGATAATTGAACTTCATCCTCTGGAGAAACTTCGTGTAATAGAGAGAGTTCATTTTTATACAATAAATTATCGGCGATATTGTATTTTTTTGTGACCATATAACTAATGTTATTCATCACAAAATAAATGTTAGCATAGGTGTTTTGAATCAATTTTGAATTATTCTGCAAATAAGCTACTAATTGATTCCATCCAATATTTTCAGGATCGTTTACAAAATATTCAAAACATTGGTAGGTATTCGTAATGTTATTTTTTACCGAAAAAGCAATCGCAGATTCATCCACAATAAGGTATAAATCCTCCACCTTATTATTTGCAGTGCTTTCCAATACCCCGTAAATTCCAATTTTTTTCTTTGCCATGTTGTAATTCTTATGCAATATTATAAAAAAAGGGGCAGTTCATTGTAAAAACTAATTGTAGATTTGCCGATATGAGCGGCAACAATAGCAATCCATCCTTACAGGTTACAGTTTCAAGTAAACAGATATTGACCATTTCCTTGCCCATTGCTTTAGCCATTATGGTTCCACAGGTTAATTTTGTCATTAATAATATTTTTTTAGGTGCGTTAAGTTCAGAAGCATTGGCGATTGGCGGAATTACAGGTGTATTTTACTTGATTTTTGGGGTGATGGGACAAGGTTTGAATAATGGACTTCAAGCGCTTATTTCCCGTCGCGCAGGCGAAAATAGAGTGGATGAAATTGGGGTATTGTTTAACCAGGGCGTTATCATATCAATATTATTATCAGTCATTGCTATTGCATTTACTTATTTTATCGCACCTAGTATTTTTCATAGTGTTTTACATGATACCCAAAGAGCTAATTCGGTGATTGAATTTTTGAAAATTAGAATTTGGGGTGTCCCATTTTTGTTTATTTATCAGATGCGTAATGCATTACTTGTAGGGACAAATCAAAGTAATTTTTTAATCATTGGTACCGCGACCGAAGCTGCTTTTAATATATTTTTTGATTATAGCTTTATTTTTGGTCATTTTGGATTTACTGCAATGGGTTTGAATGGAGCAGCTTATGCTTCCATTATTTCAGAAGTGATGGGCTTGTTTGTCATTTATTTGGTGATTCATTATCAAAAGATTGGTGCAAGATTTGAGTTATTTAAAAACTTTGAAATTAAATGGGATTATATCAAACTCATTTTGGTTCAATCCTCCCCCATCATGATGCAATACATGATCAGTATTATTAGTTGGGAAATATTTTACATTTTGATTGAACATCGTGGGGAACAATCCTTAGCAGTTTCCAATTCAATGCGTAATATTTTTGGATTTTTTGGCAGCTTTACTTGGGCTTTTGCTGCCACTTCCAATACCATGGTGAGTAATATTATTGGTCAAAATATGCAGGATAAAGTAATTCCATTAATTAATAAAATTGCTAAATGGAGTTTTGGCTTTGCATTATGCGTTTGTATTATTTTGAATGTATTTGCGCATCAATTTTTATCCATCTATGGACAAGGGGAAGGTTTTATGCAGGAAGGCATACCTGTTCTAAGAGTAGTCTCTATCGCCTTGTTGCTGATGTCTATTGCTACTATTTGGTTAAATGGAGTTACAGGTACTGGTCAATCTAAAATTAATTTAGCTATTGAATTTGTAGCTATAATTATTTATTTGATTTATGCTTATTTAACCATCGAATATTACCAATTTCCGATTACCATTGGATGGATGTGTGAAATTATATATTGGTTAACCTTATTAATCCCTTCTTACCTATATATTAAATCGAATAGCTGGAAGGACAAAAAGATATAATTCCTTAAAGTGGGATCATTTATGCAGCGTAAATAAGATGGGAGTACTAATCTCTAGATTTTTCAATTGTAACGGACACATTTCCTTCAAAGGATGAAATAGGCAAATGAAGCTTGGTGATTTTTACAAATACTTTATTGGCTAATGCTTGTGAGGATAAAATATCATCTGCTATTTTTCCAACCAAAGTTTCTAATAAAGGCGTTGGGATTTCCATCCATTTTTTTACAATTGCATATACATGCACATAATCAATGGTTTGATCCAATTGATCAATGACTCCTTGTTTGGGCGTAAAATCAATATCAATTTCAACAGAATAATTATTACCTAATTTTTTTTCTTCAGGATATAAACCATGATAGCCAACAAATAATAATTTGTTCAGACTAATACGCATGGTTTGATTTGTTGACATTTTTCCTTTTTTTAGTGCCCTTTTGCAGTTAAATATCTTTCTGCATCTAAGGCAGCCATACAACCACTTCCAGCAGCTGTTACCGCTTGACGGTAGTTTTTATCTTGCACATCCCCTGAAGCAAATACACCAGGCACATTTGTTTTAGTAGTACCTGGTTCCGTTAAAATATATCCAGTTTCATCTGTTTTAATAAACTCAGAAAAAATACTACTGTTAGGGTTGTGACCAATGGCAACAAAAAATGCACTTACTGGAATTTCTTGTAAGGTATTGGTCTGGGTATTTTTGATTCTAACCGCTTTTACTGTTTTATCTCCTAAAATTTCATCCGTTTCGCTATTGAAATACACTTTAATATTAGGCGTATTTAAAACGCGATCCTGCATTACTTTACTTGCGCGCATTTTATCTTTACGAACAATCATATGAACGGTGGTACACATTTTAGATAAATAATGTGCTTCCTCAGCAGCAGTATCACCTGCACCTACAATCGCTACTTCTTTTCCTTTAAAAAAGAAGCCATCACAAACAGCACATGCACTCACTCCAAATCCATTAAATTTCTCTTCACTAGGAATACCTAACCATTTAGCACTAGCGCCTGTTGAAATAATAACTGCATCGGCTTCAATGATCTTTTCATCATCAATCCATACCTTTTTAACATCCCCACTAAAATCAACTTTAGTTGCAAGGCCATAACGAATATCCGTGCCCATACGAGCCGCTTGTTTTTCAAAGTTCACCATCATCTCTGGGCCTTGAATACCATCTGGAAATCCAGGGTAATTTTCCACATCCGTGGTAATGGTTAATTGACCACCAGGTTGAATACCTTGGTATAATAAAGGTTTCATATTTGCCCTTGCCGCATAAATAGCAGCAGTATAACCTGCGGGGCCTGAACCTATAATTAAAATACTTACTTTTTCTGTTTCCATAACTTCTTTATTTCTAATTCTATAATAAATCCAACCTAAAAAAAAGCCCCGTCTAATCCTAAGATTGAAGGGGCTTGATAATATTTTAAACTACTAGCCCAAATAAGCCTTAAGTGCATTGCTGTATCTCGCTTTTTGTAAACGTTTAATTGCACGCTCTTTAATTTGTCTTATTCTTTCCTTCGTTAAATCGTATTTGATACCTATTTGTTCAATGGTAACGCCGTTTTCTCCATCTAAACCAAAATATGCATTAACAATCTCTGCCTCTCTGGGACTCAATGACTTAAGTACGCGACGAATTTCCTCTCTTAAGGAATCTTTCATCACATCTTCGTCCGTTTCATCACCGCCTTTTAATAAATCACCCATCGCTACATCCTCTGCTTCATGCACTGGTGCATCTAATGAAGTGTGACGTGTATTTGATTGAAAAATATTGTTGATCTCAGTCTCAGACATTTCCAAAATTCCTGCCAATTCCTCAGTGGACGGCTCTCGCTCATGCTCTTGTTCAAAAGCCATATATGCTTTATTGGCCTTATTATAGGTACCAATTTTGTTTTGGGGCAAACGAACCAAACGACCTTGCTCAGCCAAAGCTTGCAAAATTGATTGACGAATCCACCAAACCGCATAAGAAATGAATTTAAAACCTTTGGTTTCATCGAAACGTTGTGCTGCTTTAATTAAACCTAAATTACCTTCATTGATTAAATCAGATAAAGACAAACCTTGGTGTTGGTATTGTTTTGCAACAGATACAACGAAACGAAGGTTGGCTTGTACTAATTTATCCAAAGCACGTTGATCACCCATTTTAATGCGCTGCGCTAAAGTGGTTTCTTCTTCAGGATTTATCATAGAGATTTTAGAAATCTCTTGTAAATACTTCTCAACCGCTTGCGAATCTCTGTTGGTAATCTGTGTTGCAATTTTAAGCTGCCTCATGCAAAGAATTTATTTAAAGGTATAACGATGTAAAGGTCAAAAAAGTTGTGTCTAACGATAAGTAAAATAGGTAATTTTACCAAATGTTAGTCGGCAAAGGTACAATTTTGAGACTAATTTAGCAAATATTGATTGTAAAGCATTTATGCACCTATTTTCCCGATAAAAATGTCCCCAAAAGGTAAAAATTTAGGAATAATACCTTTCTGAGATTTATCTTCGCGATATGATTGATTTCAGATCAGATACCGTAACCCTTCCTACCCCCGAAATGTTGGCTTTTATGCATCAGGCACCTGTTGGGGATGATGTATTTGGGGAGGATCCTAGTATCAACGCTTTAGAAGCCAAGTCGGCTAGCCTGTTTGGTATGGAAGCAGGTTTGTTTTGTCCAAGTGGCACCATGACCAATCAATTGGCTATTAAAACGCATACACAAGCTGGGGATGAAGTGATTTGCGAGGAATTATCCCATATTTACCAATATGAAGGTGGCGGTATTGCATCCAACTCAGGCTGTTCGGTTAAATTGTTACAAGGTAATCGAGGTAGAATTACGGCAAGTCAGGTTTTAGGCGCCATCCATCCAGAGGATGTACATAAGCCAATTTCAAGGTTAATTAGTTTGGAAAATACCTGTAACCGCGGTGGCGGTGCTTGTTATGATTTTAAGGAATTCGAAGAAATACAAAAAGTAGCCAAAACGCATCATTTGGGATTACACTTGGATGGGGCTAGAATTTTTAATGCCATTGTCCACAAAAAGGATGATTCAAAAAAATACGGCCAAGTATTTGATTCTATCTCCATTTGTTTGAGTAAAGGATTAGGCGCACCCGTTGGAAGTGTATTGGTTGGAAATGCGTCCTTTATAAAAAAAGCAAGAAGATGGCGAAAAGTATTTGGTGGTGGTATGCGTCAAGCAGGATCTTTAGCAGCTGCAGGTATTTATGCGTTGGATCATCATGTGGATAGATTAATACAAGATCATCAAAAAGCATTGTTGATTAAAGAAGCATTAGTAAAGAAGGATTTCGTTACTGAGGTTTTTGAAGTGGAAACGAATATTGTTATTGCAAAAATTGAAGGGAAATTTAATGCAACACAACTTGCGTCAGTTTTAAAGGAGCAAAATATTTTAGTTATTGCAATGACCCCTGCCCTTGTTCGATTCGTATTGCATTTAGATATTACTGATGAAATGTTATCAACTACAATAGCAACTATTGAAAAATTATAGTTAAAAAGGATATATAAAATTGAGCACATACGCGGATAAAAAATAGTGAAATAGAAAAGATTATGTTAGAAAGAATTAACCCAACATCGACACAGGCCTGGTTTGTATTAAAAAAGCATTTCGAAGAAGAAATGAACCGAAAGCAAATGAAAGATTTGTTTGCTTCCGACCCTACCCGCTTTAATCAGTACTCCATCACCACTGCAGATATATTATTTGATTACTCAAAGAATATTGTAACTGATAAAACACTACAATTATTATTTCAATTGGCGAATGAATGTGGATTGCCCAAAGCAATTGCAGCGCAATTTGAGGGAAAGGCAATTAATGAAACCGAACAAAGAGCAGTTTTACACACCGCCTTAAGAAATTTTAGCGGATCTTCTGTTATGGTGGATGAACAGGATGTGATGCCTGAAATTTTACGAGTGCAGAAACAAATGAAAACATTTTGTGACAACATTCATGATGGCACACACCAAGGTTATACAGGAAAAAAAATTACCACGATTGTTAATATAGGTATTGGTGGAAGTGATTTAGGCCCAGTGATGGTGACTGAAGCGCTGAAACCTTATTGGGTAGATGGTATACAAATATTTTTTGTAAGTAATGTGGATGGCACACATATCGCAGAGACCTTAAAAAAGGTAAACGCAGAAGAAACTTTGTTCTTGATTGCATCAAAAACATTCACTACCCAAGAAACCATGACCAATGCACATACTGCACGAAGTTGGTTTTTACAAAAGGCCTTAGATGAAAAACATATTGCTACGCATTTTGTGGCATTATCCACCAATGAAAAAGCGGTGAATACTTTTGGTATTAGTAGTAAAAATATGTTTGAGTTTTGGGATTGGGTGGGTGGAAGATATTCTTTGTGGAGTGCTATTGGACTTTCCATAGCTTTAACCATTGGATACGAAAACTTTGAAAAATTATTAAAAGGCGCACACCAGGCAGATCTTCATTTTAAAAATCAAAAAAATGAAAATAACATTCCTGTAATCATGGCATTATTGGGAATTTGGTATACTAATTTTTTTGGATCTCAAAGTGAAGCCATCCTACCTTATGACCAATACATGCATCGATTTGCCGCCTATTTTCAACAAGGAAATATGGAAAGCAATGGCAAGTTTGTTGATCGTAATGGAACGGCTGTAAATTATACCACAGGCCCAGTGATTTGGGGAGAACCTGGTACCAACGGACAACATGCATTTTATCAATTAATACACCAAGGCACATTAGTGATTCCTTGTGATTTTATTGCACCAGCAATTAGCCACAACCCAATTGGCGATCATCATGATAAATTACTAAGTAACTATTTTGCACAAACAGAAGCTTTGTTAAATGGAAAAACAAATGCAGAAGTAGTTGCTGAATTAAAACAAAGTAAAAAAACAGCTAAGGAAATTGAAACTTTAACACCTTTTAAAGTATTCGCAGGGAACAAGCCAACGAATTCTTTTTTAGTGAAAAAAATTACACCAGAAACCTTAGGTTTTTTAATAGCGACCTATGAGCATAAAATATTTACACAAGGGGTTATATGGAATATTTTTAGTTATGATCAATGGGGTGTTGAATTAGGTAAACAATTGGCTAATAAAATTTTACCTGAATTAATGGACAACGATAAAGTGGACAATCACGATAGCTCCACCAATGGTTTAATAAATCAATATAAAAATTGGAAAACACAAGCTTAATTTCTCCTGATTTAATCATCCGAAACATTGCCCTTAATGACAATGAAGCCATCGCGAAGGTAATCCGAGCAGCTTTAACTGAATTTGGTGCTAATAAACCGGGTACTGTTTTTTACGATACAACCACAGATCATTTATTTGAATTATTTCAAATACCAGGTGCCATATATTTTATAGCTGAATTAAATGGTAAACTGGTTGGTGGCGCAGGCATCTATCCTACTGAAGGCCTTCCAGATAAAACCTGTGAATTAGTAAAATTATATTTACACAAGGATGCCAGAGGTATTGGTTTAGGCAAACAGCTATTATTAAAATCAATGCAATGGGCCAAGGAAAATGAATATGAGCAAGTATACTTAGAATCCATGCCTGAACTTTCCAAAGCAGTTAGTATTTATGAAAATGTTGGGTTTAAAAAAATCCATCATGCACTTGGTAATAGTGGACATGATGGATGTGATATTTGGATGATTAAAAACTTATAAACGCATTACCAAAGGTGTTTGCGTATTACCACTTTTCAACCTCTTCTTGACTCATATTATCGCCCTGACTAGCAGGTGTATCTCTTGCTTCTAATGGCTTTTTTTCAGTTATTGTTGCAGGATCAATTTCAAGTTCAGTATCAACTGAAGCAACCTCAATTGAATTTACAGCATCAATGGGAGCATCTGGAATAGCTTCTTCTTTCGAAGTTGCAGGTGATGAAGCCGGAGCTACTGATGCTGAATTATCTGAAACTTGCTGTGGTGCAGTATATCTTACTCCTTGGTCTGGTGCATTCGGATCTTCTTCATGATTAAAAGCATCAAAATCAAAATCAGGCATTAATTCTGTCTTAACAAAGTCCATGGCTTCTGTAACAGCCTTTATAAACTTATTGAAATCTTCTTTATAAATGAAAATTTTATGGCGATCATACCCGTTATTGTCAAAACGTTTTCTGCTCTCCGTAATGGTTAAAAAATAATCATTTGAACGGGTGGCTCTTACGTCAAAAAAATAAGTGCGTCTTTTTCCAGCACGGATACGCGTACTATAAACACTTTCAATTGGTCGCTCATTACTGTTGTCGAAGTTCTCTTGCTCCATAGTTACATTGAATTATAACTAAAAATATAAAAATGTTACTGAAAATCAAAAAAATTATCCCTTTTCCATTCAAGGGGAAAAGCAGATTTCTAGGACTTTTGACCACTTTAATTATCGTCTAAGGATTGTTGGGCCCTATATAATTCAGCATAAAGGCCATTTTTTGCTATCAAGCTATCATGAGTGCCCTGCTCGGCAATTTTACCCTCCTGTAGATAGATGATCAGGTCAAAATTGAAATTGTAAAATATTCGGTGTGTAATAAAAAGGGTCGTTTTATCTTTTATATAATAATCAAGATTCCCTAAAATGGTTCTTTCGGTATTCGCATCCACAGCACTTAAACAGTCATCTAATATTAAAATGGAAGGGTTTTTAATTAAAGCCCTTGCAATGGCCACCCTTTGTTTTTGTCCACCACTTAAAGTAGTACCGCGTTCCCCTACTAAGGTATCAAATTGCTTGGGTAAATTATTGATTTCATTTAACACATGTGCCGTTTTAGCAGCATGCGTTAAATCATCATAAGATACTTTTTCTTTTAACCCAAACTGTATATTATTTTGAATGGTATCACTGAATAAAAAAACATCCTGTTGCACATAGCCAATATCATTTCTTAAATTTTGCACCTGAAAATGATTTACATCAACCCCATCAATCAAAATTTGACCGGTAGATGTTTCATACATTCTGGTTAATAATTGCGCAATGGTTGTTTTTCCAGAACCAGTCTTGCCTAATATTAAAACTTTTTGACCGGCTTTGATATTTAAATTAAAATCAGCTAAAGCTTTAATTTCAGAATGCGGGAAAACCAATGAAACATCCTTGAAAACAATATCACCTTTCAACTTAGTTATAACAGGTGAAGTTGGATTGGTAATATTAGGTTGAATAGATAAAAATTCATTCAATCTTTTTTGCGATGCAGCGGCTCTTTGAATCATACTTGCCGTCCACCCAATAGCACTTACAGGGAAAGTAAGCATATTGATATAGATCACAAACTCAATAACAGTAGCTACTTTGGAAGGATCTTGAAGGGCTTGCAAACCCCCTAAATAAATTGTTATTAAGGTACTTAACCCAATCATTAACGCCATTGTAGGTGCGTAAAACGCTTCCACCTTAGCCAAGCTCACTGCATTTTGACGATACAATTCACTATTTTTTTTAAAGAACCCCAGCATCGCTTTTTCTTGCACAAAAGATTTTATGACTCTGATGCCTGAATAAGATTCCTGCGCATTGGTGGTTAAATCAGAAAGTTGCCCTTGAATTTCCTCGCTCTTTTTATTAATAATACTATTTACAAAATAAATAGTGATGGCCAATATTGGAAGTGGCGCCAGTACATATAAACTAAGTATTATATCCTTGCTAAACATATTGTATAAGCAAAAACCGATTAAGGAAACTAGGTTAATTAAATACATTAAGGAAGGGCCTGTATACATACGAACCCTACTTACATCTTCGGTGATGCGACTCATTAAATCACCCGTGCTATGTGTTTTATAAAATTCAGTATCTAATTTTTGATAGTGTTCGTACACTTGGTTTTTTTGATCAAACTCAATATGCCTACTCATGACAATAATAGTTTGGCGCATAAAAAACATAAATACCCCCCTTATAATCGCCAAAATTAAAATGACAAGACTACAAAAAGTAACCAAACCAGCAAATGTAAAATTGTAATAATTACCAATTTGATCAATACCCATCGTGACCATTTCGTTGTGCACTGTAGTAACTGGTTTTGCCCCAGGCAATTTAGCTTGAACTAAACCAACCACATATCCAGTGATTTGGGGTGCCAAAACCGCTAAATAGTTGGTTGCAATGACAAATACAATTCCAATGAAGAAACGCGCCCTATATTTCCAAAAAAACACATTTAATGCAGATAATTCTTTCACTTAGGCCATTTTTGTAAAGATACATGGTAGTCAATAAATTAGACCAATTGTTTAACCATATAAATTGCAAGTATTTTTGCAAAATTCGGTTTCCCTTCCTACATTTGCCGCGGAGAGTTGGCAGAGCGGTCGATTGCGGCAGTCTTGAAAACTGTTGACTGTAACAGGTCCTGGGGTTCGAATCCCTAACTCTCCGCAGAATGACAAAAAAGGGGC
>JBIIRW010000085.1:0-6299 GCA_044341385.1 Sediminibacterium sp.
TTTCCCTTCCTACATTTGCCGCGGAGAGTTGGCAGAGCGGTCGATTGCGGCAGTCTTGAAAACTGTTGACTGTAACAGGTCCTGGGGTTCGAATCCCTAACTCTCCGCAGAATGACAAAAAAGGGGCAAAAAGCCCCTTTTTTAATGCCCAAAACTGAACGGAGTGAGAAAATGTAGCGGGAGCAGAAAAATGAAGCTTGCTTCGATTTTGCTGTGAACGATACATTTGGAAATGGCGCAGCCATTTGTTTTGGGTATAAAACTACCGGCTTCCCCTTTTTTGTCATTCTCGCCCCCCAAAAGGGCTGCCGGAGCAAAGCGACGGCAATCCTTTTGGTTAAAATTTAGACTATCCTCTATCTGTTGTTCTTACATTAAAATCTATCCAATTTGAAGTTTATTTTAATATAGCTTTACCATTAGAAATAAATTCAAATGCTAAGTAAGATAGAATCTATAAACTTTACAAAAGATACTCTTTTGATTAAAATTGGTAATAAGATACATGAGTTAGACTTGAATGTAATATCTAAACCATTACTTAATGCAACAGCTGAAGAAAGATTAAACTATGAAATTTCACCAGCAAATTATGGAATACACTGGCCATTAATAGATGAAGATATTAGTATTCACAAAATACTAACTACAATTAAATAGTCTACTGCACCCCTTCCCCATGAAATGAAACTGGCTTAACTAGGTTACCACTAAAAAATAGTGTAGCTGACTTTGAAAAAGGGCCAATAGCAGCGCCATTGAAACCTAAAGTAATTATTGTATGCGCGCCTGGTGTCAATACTATATTTTTAGTGTATTTAGGCGTCGTACAACCACAACCTACAATTACATTATCCAAAGTGATATTTGAATTACTGATATTTTGAACATCAACATTGTATTCAACTGGTTTGCCATTAGGGATTTTACCCATATCATAATTATCATTCGTAAACTTCAAATATTTTGTAATGTCATTATCTGATGAAGGGGTTGTTTGTGCATTTAATGATGAAATACTTAGTATAAGCAATGCTACTATTATAATTTTTTTCATTTTAATAATTTAATTGTTGGCTAATTTGTATAATTCAAAAATACTTGAAATCCCCAATTTTTTAAAAATAACCTTTTTAATGGTAGATATGGTATTTGCTTTTAATGAAAGTGCCTTTGCAATTTCACTGGTTTTCATTCCTTTTGCCAACATATGATATACCTCCAACTCTCTCGTTGCTAAACTTACAATTGGATGATTTAATGTTTTATTACTCATAATTTTTAATTATTTATTTAATATAAATATGTAACTATACCTGTTGACAACTTGTTCTTCAATATCTTTTCTTGCATCACTGCAATCCTTCAATAATTCACGCTCTCCTACTTGTTTAATAATTGTAGTATTATTTGAATTAGCTAAAGATTTATATATCCGCTTAGCGCGACGCAATGATAAATCTTCATTATATTCTAAAGCTCCATTACAATCAGCAGCAGAAACAATCACTATCTTTTTACCTTTTAAATATTTTACCCGCTCAATTAATTTATAATAATCATTTAAATCCTTTTTAATAATATACACCTGATCAAATGGATGGTGTAATTCTACATAATCATTCGTTAAGCTTTTAAGAGAATCAATTGTTCTCATAAATCGTTTAGATAGTTTAGCTAACTCTGCATTTCTTGTTGCCTCTTCTTTTAATTTAATTTCTTTTAATTCCTGTTCAGGAACTGGCAAATTTAATACTGCAATAGACTTATTGTACTGATCATTTGTTTTGATGTAATTATCTGAGGTTATTTCTATTTCATGTTTATTTCCAAATTTATTAAATACTGTTATAAGATACTTTTTATTGGGCCTAGTATTGAAAGTATAGTTTGATTTTTCATCTAAATATGTACTATCCTCCAATATTTTCTTACCATTATCATCATATGAATATAAATACACCTTTGTATTTGCTATTATTTTAGAATCTGTTAATATTTGACCAGATATTTTAACCAACGCTTTTTTATAATCAAATGCAAAAATATCATCAGAACCATTTCTATTGGAACTAAAGTACCCGGTATTTTCACTCATATAAAATGCCAAATCATCAGTAGTACTGTTAATTGGATAACCTAAGTTCTTAACCACAAATTCATCCTGACTGTTTGCTTCTACTCTGTATATGTCCAAGCCACCGAGACCTGGATGACCATTAGAACTAAAACAAAATAACCCATTATAAAATGTTGGAAAAAGTTCGTTCCCTTCAGTATTTACAGTTTGACCTAAATTATTTGTAGCTTTCCATGAACCATCATTGTTTTTTTCAATGTAATATATATCAGTACCGCCTAGTCCGGTGGGTTCATCACTTACATAATATAATCGTTTACCATCTGGTGTTATTGCAGGATGGAAATAACTATAGTTTTTGTTATTAAAGAACATTTTGTATCCCCTAGTCCATTTGTTATTCACAAAACGGGATTCCCAGATTTCTAACTTTTTAACCCCGTTGGATTTCAATTGATTTCGTGTATAGTATGCCCTTGACCCATCACTTGTAAAGCTAACTGAACCAATATTATATTTTAAGCGAAGTTGAAAATTGAATAACGAAACAATTGAATCCTTATACTTCACATTTTTAATATCATAATTGCCATAGAATTTGTTATTGTCATTGCTTGTTTGTATAGTATAATCAATAATAGACCTTGGTAATCTTTTATCACTCCAAGTAAAGTTAACAACAGAATCAGTCCTTATATTATTTAAATTTGATCTAAAGTATAATTTTGTGTAACCTGCTCCATCCCATCCAAATTCGTATTTCTTAAAAAGATTAAATAAGTTAAATCTTCTTTTTTTAATGGGTAATCTGTTTGATTCGAAAATTAAACCGCTATTATAAGGAACTACATTATATTCATTAAACGGTGTACTTAATATCGTATTGTATATTTTATAATCTATGGAGTCTTTATAATAATTTGACCAGTTTTTGAATCCATAAATCCTTGCATCAATAATTTTTGTTTTAACAGAATCTGGCAAAGCTGCATAATTATTTATTGCAGCATCGTATTTTTTTACAGTAGCCAATAACTCAGGTAATAAGTAGTAACTTTTATGCCCTAAGGATACTGCTTTCTCCATATATTTTAAAGCACTATCATATTGATTAACATTATGATATGCAGAAGCTATATTTTTTAAAGCCAATGTATCGTTAGGATGAAGTGTTAAATATTTTTTATAAAAGGGAATACTATAAGAATACCTTAAATTATTATATTCTTGATTAGCTACCTTCAATAAATTGCGCCCTTTTTTTGTTTGCGCATTAGTTATGGTTGACAATAAAAAAAATAATATATATAGTACAATTTTCATAGTAATTGATTAAAAGTATCGAGTAGATTTGATTTTGGACTTGTTACTACCCCACTCATAGCGTATCATAATTTCATGCGAACCTCTTGTGTAAGCCTTCAATGGTGAAAATGGCATATCATAGGCATATCCAAATCTTAAATTTGGACTTGTTTGAATTTCAGCCATACCTAAAACAGCATCCCCTGTTCGGTAACTAATGCCTAAACCTAATATATCTTTTAACCACACATTTGTATTAAAATCGAATTCAATAGGCGCGCCACTGACCATCTTCACCATGGTAGAAGGTTTTAAATTAACTTCTTCATTAATTTTAATGACATAACCCATAGTGGTAAACAAATGAAAATCATCCGTCTTTTGTATACCTGATATAAAGTTCTCGTATTTTGCTAATCTTGATTTTAATAGACTAGGTGAAGAAACTCCTACATAAAATTGATCCGTGTTATAATACAACCCGAATCCAACAGAAGGGTTCCATTGTGAAGGAATAACGGTTACAAAAGTATTATCGCCAGGTGTAAATCTATTTTGTACATCTAAGGAATTAAATTGATAATTCATTAAACCAACACTTAACCCAACAGATAATATACCCTTATCAGATACTTTAATACGGCTTGATAAAAACCCATTAATTCCATTTGCTTCTTCAACATTCAACTGATCACTATACATTTGAATACCCAAACCTACTCTTCCCTCTTTAAGAGATTGATCTAAACTTAATGAAGTTGTTTTTGGAGCTCCTCTTAATCCGACCCATTGATTTCTTTGGAAAAAGTTTAATCCCAAAACTTCTCTACTTCCTGCATAGGCTGGATTAACCCCTAACATGTTATACATGTATTGGGAATACATAGGTTCAGTTTGAGCTAATACTTTTTCAAAAGATGCATAAGAAAGCACAATAAAAATTATGACTATAACTTTTACATTTATTGTTTTATATATTTTATTTACGCTGAATTTCATTACTTATCTTTTAATAGTTAATGGGCCAGCTAATCTTATTTTTCCACCATCTGCATTAATCCCTTCGACTATATAATAATAGGTTCCTTCAGGTACATCGGCACCTAAGAAATTAGAAACTCCTATTCCTCTCCAATCATTTTTATAATCATCGCTTCTGAATACCTCATTACCCCATCTGTTAAATACTTTAACTGATACTTTTGAACCAAAAGGTTTAAGAATTACCCAAGCATCATCAACACCATCAAAGTTTGGAGAAAATCCTTCTGGTATTTTAAATTCTATTTTTGGAATTAAGAAAGGTGTTGGTTTTCTTGTAGTATCATTTACTGTCATTCTTGTTGGATCTGTAGAAACATAAGACACTAACCCATAACTAGTAGGTGCTGAAGCAACAGCATTATTTAGGAAATTTCCTGAAGTATTGTTAGCGACATTAATTCTTAATATCACTGAATCGATTTTATTAACATCAAGTGTTGATGTAATGGTAACTAAATCAGTATTACTTATTCCGTCATAACCAATATTCTTTACTAAACCCCCTGTAGTAATTACAGATACTACCTTAATACCTCTTGTATCACTAAATACTTTTGTTAAATCATCTTTTATTAAAACACTATCTAAAAATTCTTTTGATAAATTTTGTACTTTAATCGTAAATGAAACATCAAAACTTGCATCTAAATTCATTACTGCAGTTCCTGCAATTTTTGTTACTTCTAAAATTCTTGGTATAATTAATGGTTCAATTAATAAATTTAAAGTTGCATTTGCACATACCGCCGGTGTTCCACCGCAAACAGAATAAACAATAATAACAGGCCCTATAAATCCTGGAGCAGGGATAAATGTATAAGTTCCATTTGCATTTAATGTAAATACACCTTGCGCTGAAGTAGGTCCATTTACAATACTTGCGGTTATAGTTGCGCCTGCAGTATTTTTATCATTAGTCAATACATTGCCTGATATAGTATTACCAGCATAGGCACTTCCAAAATCATCCGCACCTATTGTGATTGGGGAAGCATTTTTAGGTATTACTGTAATATAAACGACTCCACTTTGACAGTTTGCAGGTAATGTATTGTCACACACATTATATATAACACTATCACTTCCAGAATATCCACTTGTTGGTGTATAGGTGATTTTACCAGTTATTGGATCAATTGTAACAGTACCATGTGCAGGCTGCACAGCAACTTTTACACTTGAAGGAACTAATAATCCTCCTTTATTACCTGCTTTATCATTTGCTAAAACATCTATAGTTGTAGTCGTATTGAATGGCGTAATTGCAATATCCTTGTTAACAATTGGTTTATTATTCAATAAAGCAGGATCAATCACTGTTATCTCAAGTGGAATTAATGGACATCCAACTGTTTGACCAGGCGCACATGTTGGTACATAATAAATATACTTTCCTGGTAAGGAAGCATTAAATGTATAGGTGCCATTGGAATTAATTGTAATACTTGCACCAGATGGATTATTTATATTAGCACTTGGCAATCCATAAGTGGTTCCAGCAGGAACATTATCGTTTGTTGATAAATTACCATTTACCGGAACTTTTACGTTAGTAACTGAAAAATCAGGTGCAGTAATTGGATTTGTCAAATTTGTAACTGTAATTACTAAAGTTTCAGTAGGACAATTAGTTGTTTGACCTGGTGCACATACGGGAACCGTATAAGTATAAGTGCCAGCTGCTGTTGCAGTAAAGCTATAAGTACCATTTGCATTTACAGTAATCGTTGCTCCAGTAATCGCTGCTGGTTGACCATAAGTTGTTCCTGCTGGCACAACATCGTTGGTTGAAATATTTCCACTTGTTGGAATATTTACATAAGCAGTTTGCGCATCATTCGTTAAAGTATTTACTGGAACTGTAATGACT
>JBIIRW010000103.1:0-4689 GCA_044341385.1 Sediminibacterium sp.
GCCCTAATATTCGAATCAACTTTGCTGTAGAAAAAACCCCTGGGAAAGTTTTGGTTGATTTAAAAGGCATTAGCAAGTCCTACCCTAAACAAGTTATCTTAGAAAATGCGTTTGCGGAAATTGAACGTGGTGATAAAATTGCTTTGATTGGCGCCAATGGTAAAGGTAAATCAACCCTTCTCAGAATTGTAGCAGGTATGGAAGGCTATGAAGGAGAAAGAGTTTGGGGGCATAATGTGGACGAAAGCTTTTATGCACAGCACCAATTAGAATCTTTAAATTTAAGCAATACCATTTTACAGGAAGTACAAGAATGTGGCACTAAAAAAACCGATTTAGAACTTCGTGCGCTATTGGGTTGTTTCCTTTTTGGTGGTGATGAAATTGATAAAAAAATTAAAGTATTAAGTGGTGGTGAAAAAGCCAGAGTCGCACTCACAAAAACAATTATAAGTAAGGCCAACTTTTTAATGTTGGATGAACCTACGAATCACTTGGACATGGTTACCGTTGAATTATTAGCGGAGGCTTTAAATAAATATGATGGCAGCATTATTTTAGTAAGTCACGATCGTTACTTTATTTCTAAAACAGCGAATAAGATTTGGGAAATTGAAGATGAAAAAATTATAGAATTTAAAGGAGGTTACCAAGAATGGCTTGAGTGGAAGGAAAGAATGGCGAAAGCAAAAGTAGCGACTTCAGAGCCTGCAAAAAATACAAACACCAAGGAAAACAAAAAACAATCCAAGCCTGAACCGGTTGTAAAAGCGGTTGAACCTAATGTGGCAATCGATAAGGATTTACAAAAGCAAATACAAAAATTACAACGCGCCATAGCGCAATTAGAGCATAATATTGAAACCTTACAAAAGGAAAAATTAGATATTGAGTCACAAATGGCCGATCCAACAATTTATTCTGATACCCAAAAGTTTCATGTCGTAGAAAAAAGCTACCAAGACAAAAATGCTTTGATTAGATCCATGAATAAGGAATATGAAATTGCATTTAATGATTTGCTAGTTTTAGAAAGTAAGTAATAGGCAAATAGAACATATCGGCGTACACACCCTTTTGTTTGGTTTTACCAACGGATCATTCCCCATTGACTATTGCACCCAATAATGTGCAAAAACTAACGATACAGCTAGTTTTATAGAAAAATACCCACATTTGGTTATTTAATACCTATAATTACCCCTAATTGATTAAATTTGTAGCTCCATTTGGTTAAGCCGCATTTGAATTCCAAATTGTAAATCAATGCTTTAACCTACAATTGATAAGCATATGTCCACAAAAAAAGTGACCAAAATTGCCGTTCTGACTTCAGGCGGTGATGCCCCCGGGATGAACGCAGCTATTAGAGCAGTGGTTAGAACTAGCTTATACCATGGATTAGAAGTATTTGGTGTAGCTAGAGGTTATAATGGAATGATTGAGGATGACATTTTTCCAATGGATTCAAGATCAGTGGCGAATATCATTCAACGTGGCGGAACCATCCTAAAAACAGCAAGAAGTAAGGAGTTTTTTGAAGAAGAGGGTCGAAAAATAGCTTACGCTAATTTAAAAAAGAGAAATATTGACGGTATCGTGGTAATAGGTGGAGATGGTAGCTTTAAAGGTGCACAAAAATTCAGTAACGAATTTGATATACCATGTATTGGACTTCCTGGTACCATAGATAAAGATATTGCTGGTAGTGATTTCACCATTGGATTTGATACAGCAGTTAATACCGCAGTGGAAGCCATTGATAAAATCAGAGATACCGCGGATGCGCATGACCGTTTATTTGTTGTTGAAGTGATGGGCCGAGATGCAGGTTATATTGCCCTACATAGTGGTATTGCGACAGGGGCTGAAAATATTTTGATCCCAGAAACCAAAACAGATATGAATGCATTGATTACCGCATTGACTGAAAAGGAAAAGCGGAAAAAATTAGTGAATTTAATCGTAGTTGCCGAAGGTGATGAATTTGGTGGCGGTACACAGGTCGGAAATTTTTTAAAGGATAAATTACCCAATGCAGATATTCGCGTTTGTATTTTAGGGCATATACAAAGAGGTGGATCTCCGAGTTGTTTGGATCGATTGATCGCAAGTAGAATGGGCTATCACGCTGTAGAGTGTTTGTTAAATGGTACACACAATGTAATGGTGGGAATTGAAGATAATAAAATGAAGTACACCCCATTAGACAATGCAGTAAAAGCAAAACAAAAAATATCAGAAGAATGGTTGAAAATCGTAAAGATATTAGCCAGCTAAAACTAAATAAATAACACTTTAATAATTAACACTAACCCCAAATAATAATGAGCCAGCAGCAAGAATTTAAAAACATACATCACAAAACGAAAATAGTTGCAACCGTAGGGCCAGCTTGCGAATCCTATGAGCAATTAAAAAATTTAGTGATTGCTGGGGTGAATGTTTTTCGCTTAAATTTTTCACATGGTAGTCATGAAGACAAAAAGAAAATCATTGATCATATCCGCGGCATAAATAAAGAATTAGGATGCAGTATTGCGATATTAGGCGATTTACAAGGGCCTAAATTAAGGGTGGGTGAAATTGCGGACAATAAATTAGATGTAAAAGCCGGCGACATATTAACTTTCACCAATGAAAAATGTATTGGCACCATTGAAAAAATATATGTCTCCTACCCTAACTTGGCGGGTGATGTAGTGGTTGGTAATACCATTATGATTGATGATGGAAAGATAGAAGTGATGGTAAGCAGTGTTGAAAAAAATGGAGATGTAAAAGTAAAAGTAACCTTGGGTGGTATCATTTCTTCCAAAAAGGGAATCAATCTTCCGGATACAAAAATTTCCTTGCCTGCATTAACTGAAAAGGATTTAGAAGATGCTGATTTTATCATCAAAGAAAAATTAGATTGGGTTGCCTTAAGTTTTGTAAAAAGAGTTGCTGATATTGAAATGCTTCGTGATATCTTAAATAAGAACAATAGCAAATCAAAAATTATTGCGAAGATTGAAATGCCTGAAGCATTAACAAACATCCGAGATATCATCAATGCAAGTGATGCAATTATGATTGCACGTGGTGACTTAGGTGTTGAGCTTCCTGTTGAAAAAATTCCTTTGATTCAAAAAGAATTGATACGTAAATGTTTGCATCGTGCGAAGCCTGTGATTGTTGCTACGCAAATGATGGAAAGTATGATAGATCGCGTAAAACCAAATCGTAGTGAAATTACGGATGTAGCCAATGCGGTTATTGAAGGTGCGGATGCAGTGATGTTAAGTGGTGAAACAGCGACTGGTCAATTCCCAGTATTGGTGATTGAAACCATGCGTAAAATTATTCACGAAGTTGAATTAAATGGCTATAAATATAATCGTGCGGATGACTTTAAACCGCAATCACATTCCCCTTCATTTTTAAGTGACGCCGTTTGTTATAATGGTTGTAAACTAGCTGATGATAGTGATGCAAAAGCAATTATCGGTATGACACAAAGTGGGTACACTGCATTTATGTTAAGTAGTTTCCGTCCAAAAGCGCCTTTATTCATTTTTACAAAGGAAAAAAGTTTAGTGAACCAACTTAGCTTAAGCTGGGGTGCAAAAACGATTTATTATAACAAAGAAGAAAGTTTGGATAATATTATTAAGGATCAAATTTCAATATTAAAAAAAGAAGGGTACGTTCAAGCTGGCGACGTGGTGGTAAATACAGGAAGTACCCCTGTAGAATTACATCTTCCTACGAATGTCATAAAAATCAGTAAAGTAGAATAATAAAATAATATTGTATGATTGAATCATTTGAAAAAATTCCAGTTAAGATATTCCCTACAGCTAATGATGGGTCTATCATGGTAGCGGCTCAAATTGCAACACTCATTAAAGATAAGCAAGTAAAAAAAGAAAACTGTGTGCTTGGAATGGCTACAGGAAGTACGCCAATTTTATTATACAAGGAACTAGTGAGATTACATAAGGAAGAAGGGTTAAGTTTTAAAAATGTAATCACGATAAACTTAGACGAATACTACCCCATTAACAAGACGGCGTACCAAAGTTATTGGAGCTTCATGCATCGTCATTTATTTAGCCAAGTAGATATCAATCCAGAAAATATTCATATCCCTAATGGCGAATGGGCGGAGGAGAAAATTAAAGAACATTGTGCAGGTTACGAACAAATTATAGAAAAATCAGGCGGAATTGATTTGCAAATATTAGGCATCGGTAAAAATGGTCATATTGGTTTTAATGAGCCAGGTTCAAGTTTTCATTCAAAAACTAGGGTCATACATTTAGACCAACAAACAAGAATTGCAAACACTTATGAATTTCATGATTTGAATAAAGTGCCTAGACTAGCGATTACAGTGGGTATTAGCAGTATCATGAAAGCCAAAAAAATTGTTCTATTGGCTTGGGGAAATAAAGCAGATATTGTAGCAAAAGCTGTGGAAGGAAATATAACAGAACAAGTGCCTGCGAGTGTTTTACAAAACCATGATGATTGTATTTTTGTGATAGATGAAATAGCAGCGACCGATTTAACCAGATATAAATCACCATGGCTTACTGGAAGCACCGACTGGACACCTGCATTAATTAAAAAAGCCGTCATTGAACTTGCTTTAAAATTAGATAAAACAATTTTAAGCTTAACAGCAAATGATTATACGGAAAA
>JBIIRW010000002.1:0-48933 GCA_044341385.1 Sediminibacterium sp.
TCGGCTCTTGGATTATAAGTGGAAATTATACAAATGATATTGTTAGTAAAAGAGCAAATCCTTTTTTTCCAAGACGCACCATGAAAATTATTTCAGGCAAGTACTTTCAATGGGTAAGTTATAATGTAGTGACCAAAAAATTCTTTGATGCCGGAGGTGGAACACAAACAACACAAAACGGAAAGTATACCGAAAACATTGAATACTTTACAAAAACTACCCAAAGTATTGGGAAGTCGCTTTCCTTTGGATATTCCATAATTGATGGGGACTGGAGACACCAAGGACAAAAATCAACAGGTGGTCCATTAGATGAATGTTGGACCAAAAGAAAAATAATTGAAGAAAAATTTACTAAAAAATAAATCTAAAAAAGCGATCTTAACAATATATCAATCACAACTTGTTTTCCTTATCTTTAATATTCACCTTCAATATAAATACAATGAGTACAAATAGACGTTCCTTTCTTCGCAATATTGCCCTAGGTTCTGGTGCAATCATTACATCGATTCCAGAAAAAGGATTTGCTGCTAGCCATGTGAAAAATACAACACCCGCTCCTGCTGCATTTAATATGTGTGGTTATGCGGCACCTAAATTACCAACGGTGCGCGTAGCTGTTATTGGATTGGGCAATCGTGGACCAGGTGCGGTTGACAGATTAAGTTATATAGATGGTGTTGAAATAAAAGCCTTATGTGATAAATATCCTGACCGTGTAGAAAAGGCACAAAATATTCTTACAAAAAAAGGTTTACCTAAAGCAAAAGCATATTCAGGCGCTGAGGGCTGGAAAGCGGTTTGCGAATCCAATGATATTGATTTAGTTTATGTAACTACGCCATGGTCATTACACACCCCTATATCGGTGTATGCAATGAAAAATGGTAAGCATGCTGCTTCTGAAGTACCTGCTGCTAAAACGATTGACGAGTGTTGGGAGCTGGTAGAAACTTCAGAAAAAACACGCAAGCATATGATGATGCTTGAGAATTGTTGCTATGACTTTTTTGAATTACTTACACTTAATATGGCACGCAACGGATTATTTGGTGAAATTTTACACGCAGAGGGTGCATACATACATGATTTAAGTAGTGATTATTTGTTTAATAAAAAGGCGTATGCGGATATGTGGAGATTGAAAGAAAATATCGAAAACAATGGTAGTCTATATCCCACACATGGATTAGGGCCAATTGCGCAATGCATGAATATTAATCGTGGAGATAAATTTGATCACTTGGTGAGTATGAGCACGAATGATTTTTCATTGGGCAAAATGGCGGATGACATGGCAGCAAAAGATGATTTTTTCAAAGAATACAATGGAAAAACATATCGCGGAAATATGAACACGACCATTATTAAAACCGATTTAGGTAAAACGTTAATGGTACAACATGATGTTTCTTCTCCGCGTCCTTATTCTCGAATCCATTTGGTGAGTGGCACTAAAGGTGCAGCACAAAAATATCCTGGTCCAGAGCGTATTGCATTAGGACACGCATGGATGAAAGAAGAAGAATTGAAAGGTATGAGAGAAAAATATACACCGCCGATTGTAAAACATATCGGAGAAATTGCAAAAAATATTGGCGGTCATGGTGGAATGGATTTTATCATGGACTGGAGATTAATTGATTGTTTACGCAATGGTTTACCATTGGATCAGGATGTTTATGATGCAGCAGCATGGAGTGCTGTGTTTCCATTGAGTGGAAACTCTGTTGGACAAAGATCAAAAACAATCGACGTTCCTGATTTCACAAGAGGTGGCTGGAAAATAAATAAGCCGCATGATATGACATTAAATGGTGGCGGAAATACAGGCGTAAGAGCTGTTGTAAAATAAAATACTATGTCTCTTTCCTATAATTATAATTATCCTGGCATTGATGATTTAATAAAAAAAGCAAAATCAAAAATTCCAAAATTTGCTTTTGAATATCTAGATGGCGGATGTAATGAGGATATTAATTTATACAAGAATACCCAGGAATTAAGAGCGGTAGAATTAAAACCGTATTATTTAAGAAAGCATATTGAAGCCAAATTAGATACTAATTTGTTTGGACATGTGTATGATGCGCCATTTGGAATTTCTCCCATCGGATTACAGGGTTTGGTTTGGCCGAATGCTCCTGAAATTTTAGCAAAGGCAGCATGCAAACACAATATTCCATTTATATTAAGTACGGTTTCCACCAGCAATATTGAAAAAATAAGTTCACTAACCGAAGGCCGCGCTTGGTTTCAACTATATCATCCTGCTGAAAATGAGATTAGAGATAAAATTATTAAACGATTACAAGATGTTGCTTGTCCTGTATTAGTTATTTTAAGTGATGTTCCTACATTTGGATATCGACCCAGAGATATTAGAAATGGTTTGGCAATGCCGCCACGCATGACATTTAAAAATATATTGCAAATCATGGGAAGGCCGGAGTGGGCCTTGAAAACTTTGTATCATGGTCAACCATCTTTTCAAACGATGAAGCCATATATGCCCAAGGATTTAAACATGAAACAGTTGGGTCAGTTTATGAATAAAACTTTTTCAGGTAGATTAAATGAAGAGAAAATTGCTGCTATCCGAGATCAATGGAAAGGAAAATTAGTAATTAAAGGAATTGCATCTGAAGAAGATACAGAGATGGCAATAAAATTAGGATTGGATGGTATAATCGTATCCAATCATGGCGGTAGACAATTAGATGCAGGGCAATCCACTATCAAAAGTTTACATCCGATCGTAGAAAAATATAAGGGGCAAATTAAAATCATGATGGATAGCGGTATAAGAACAGGTCCGGATATCGCTAGAACCATGGCATCGGGTGCTGAATTTGCGTTTTTAGGTAGAAGTTTTATGTATGCTGTTGCTGCACTGGGCGATGAAGGCGGCGATCATCTTATTTCAAGTTTAAAAGTTCAGTTGAAGCAAGTGATGGATCAAGTGTGTTGTTCAAAAATAGAGGAGCTTCCTTCATTTTTAGTAAATCCTTCCTAATAAATTTTTTACATAGTAAAAATTTGTGGCGATAAAGCTTAGTTATTTATCGTTAGCCTTATTCAATAAAAACCTCATGAAAAAATTTTCAAATTTTATTTTTGTAATTATTGTTTTATGTTTTTCATTATTTGGAAACGCACAAGGAAAATATATCCTTAAGTCTGGAGATGTCAATGGCATTAATAAATGGTATATGGGGCGACAAATTGCGCAGGTAATGAGTCACTATGGTATCGAATGGCTTGAACGAGAAGAAAGAGACAAGGAAGAAAACACGAGTTTGTTATTAAAAAATTTGAATGTACAACCAGGAATGATGATTGCGGATATTGGCGCTGGCAGCGGTTATCACAGTACTTTATTATCAAAAAGGGTGGGTAGCGGAAAAGTGTATGCGGTAGATGTGGAGCTAGAAATGATTGCCTTTTTAAAGGATCGTATTAAAGCCGAAAAAATAAAAAATGTGGTGCCTGTTTTAAGTACGGAACAAGCCGTTGGACTCCCTGCAAATAGTATTGACTTAATGTTGCTAGTGGATGTGTACCATGAATTTTCATACCCTTATGAAATGGGTTTGGCCATGTTGGAAGCGCTAAAGCCCGGTGGTAAATTAGTTCTCGTTGAATTTAGAACCGAAGATGCAATGGTCCCCATTAAAACCATTCACAAAATGAGTGAACAACAAGCCGTTCGTGAGTTTAAAGCAGCAGGATATATATTTGAAAAAAATATCAGCAACCTACCTTGGCAACATTGTATGGTATTTCGTAAAGGTAAATAACAACATTTTAGTGTATAGTCATTATTAAACGATGACAAGATCTATAAAATTATACAAAACAAATCAAAATGTTATTGTTTATAATGTTGGTTAAAATTTATAATTTATTCTAGATTCAAACAATGAATGATAATTATTTTATATATTTATAAAATAATTAAATTTAGTAGAATGAAATATATTTTTTTAATAGTTACAATTATTTTCTTTTCTTGTAATGAGGGGGTAAAACAGAAAACAGAAAAAGAAAAAGAAATAAAAGTAAAACCAGTAGTAAGAAATTTAAAATTGATTGATGAGATTAATAAGGCATTTGACACAATTCTAATAAGGAATAAATTTAATGGACAAATATTAATTGAAAAAGACGGTGAAATAATTATAGAGCAATGCGTAGGTGTTACAAATATTAAAGACACCAACAAGATAAAACCAGAAACACAATTTCATATCGCATCTGTATCTAAAACATTTACAGGCATGTTAACATTGAAATTACATGAGGAAGGTAAATTAAATTTCAAAGATAGTGTTACAAAGTATTTACCGCTTTTCCCATACAAAAATGTCACGATTAATCAACTACTTTCTCATACAAGTATTCTACCCGATTATGCTAATTTTATAAATATTAACAAAATTGATTTATTAAAGATTTTAAAAAGAAAAGATATTACTGCGCTCGATAAAAATGAAACCAAATTCTTTAATAATCAAGACATTTTAGATTTTATAATAAAATTTAAACCTTCTCCTGAAAGTAATCCCAAATTTGAATTCCATTATTGTAATACCAACTATGTTATACTTGCATTAATCATTGAAAAGATCACTAATCAAGACTTTCCAACTGTTTTAGAGAACTATATTTTTAAAAAATACGATTTAAAGAATACTTTTGTTTTTAATTTAAAAACAATAGATAAATATATCCCATCATATAAAGAAAATAATGTACAATATGGTATTGAACCTTTTGATTTGATTTATGGTGATAAAAACATTTACAGTACAACAAGAGATTTATTAAAATGGGATAAAATATTAAAATCAAACGATTTTCTTAAAAAAGAAACCTTGGATATAGCCTATGAACCAAAAAGTAATTTAACAAAAGATTTAAAAACCTACGGATTTGGATGGAGAATACTAGTACCCAAAAATGAAGATAAGATTATATACCATAATGGTTGGTGGCATGGAAATAACAGCGCATTTGTGAGATTAATTAAGGAAAATGCAGTTGTTATTATTCTAGGAAATAAATATAATAACGCAATTTATGCTGACAAACCTTTTATTGATATACTTAGAAAATATTAATTAATATACAATTTTTAGGTTGTTATTTAAAACTGTTTGAGGAGTTTGAACTCTGTCAAGCTTTAACGCTTGTTTATTTACATTATTAATTATATAAATTGAAAGTTCTTCATAAGTAATTTGCGTGTTTTTATTTGTATCAGCTTCGCCTTGTAACCCTTTTAATAGAAAATATGTGAACAAACCGTGTTTTTTATCGTTCCAGGAATTTGAACCTTGATCCGAAGATGAAGAACTAAATAGGTTTATTTTCTTTGGTAAAGTAATTGCATTTTGTTTAATGCCTAAGCCTCTTACATTTTGATTTAATAAATTGTTGTCTCTATCTAGACCACTAAAACAGGCATCTAAAAAAACAACTATTTTATTAGTAGATAATTTAGCTAAATTATCATAAAGCTTGTTCATACTGTATGAGGTAACATCTAAATAATTGGGATCAGCATCATACGGTACTAAAAAGTTGTCATTCGTATTGGCTGTAGATGAAGCTCCATGCCCAGCAAAATATACATATAAGGTGGTATTTGGTGTAACTCTATTTTGTAACCAACCTTCAAATATTTTATTTATTTCACCTTGAGTTACATTTTGATTTAATCTAAAATATATATTTGATTCAGGTATACCAAATGTTTGTTTGAAATATTCTTTAACAAAAATGGCATCTCTTTCGGCAAATTTTACACTATTTAAATTTTTATAACTTTCTATGCCAAGGACAATAGCTATAGCACTGTCATTAATTTTAATTGGTTTCGGAATGTTATTTTCTATATCAATATTAAAATCGGGGACTATATTTATAATGTCTTCATCGCTTTTATTTTTATAAACTATAACGTCACTGTTTTGTTTGTTTTTTTCAAAATTTATTTTATTTGAAATAGTTTTATCTATGTATTTATTACTAAATTTTAATTTAATCTCTTCTTCTGTATTAACAAGGTTGTTAGAAATAATGTCATAGGTCAAATCAACAAAGCCACCTGGTTTAATTTCTTTGATTAAAGTATTTTTATTTTTATCAGTTAAGAAAAGATTATTGGGTAATTCTAAATTAAAATTAATATTTTTTGCAGTACCCTTTGAAGTATTAGTAACTCTATAAATAAGTTTGAATAAATCTGTGGGTTCTATTTTTGATAATTTTGTCTTATTATTTTCTATTTTAAAATTTTCTAAGTTTAATGTTGGTGTGATAAATTCCTTGGTTTGAATTTCAATATTAACGGGAGTGGAATTAAAGCCATTTAATTCCTGTGTGGTAAGTGTAATTAATTTTTTTTCTGTCGTTAAATTTATATCGCCAAATAAATTTAAACTCAGGCTTTTTTGTGAATTTGGAAGTAAGTTGCCTACAAAAATACTTTTAGTGAATTGTATTCCTTGCTCATTATCAATACTCGTTTTCAAAAATAGATTTTTACCGACACCGCCTCCATTATTATTTAATGTAATTTTTAAAATTGCATTTTCCTCGAACTCTAATATATTATTCTTGTTATCATCTATAAAATCAACAACCATTGAAATTGATGGTGGCGTCCCTATTGAAAAATCTTGCGTATTTGAATTACTAGGTATTGCAGCTAATTCATCTAAATTTATATGTTCACCAAAATCATAATAACCTCCGGTAGATACATTTAGAATTTTTAGATTTACTAATTTTTTGGTTATTAAATCATTTTTTAAAATCTCATAGCCTTTTATTTCTGAACTGGAAATATATTGCTTAAATAATTCTGCCTCATTTAATGGAACATATAGAATGTATTTTACACCATTTAAAATTAATTCAAAGGTTTGATTATCAGCATTATAGCTTCCTAAATTAAATTTATTTAATGTTATTGCAACCAATGAGGCAGCTATAATATTTTTTTTGTTTTTCTTGAGTTCATCTATTTGCAATAATTTATTTTTCAAAAATGTTGCAGTGAATTCTTGTTTTTTTGAAATTAATAATTCTGATTGTTTGGTGATTCTTATTTCGTAGTTATTGGTAGTTTCAAATTCGCTTTTTGGAGCAAATAAATCTTTATTCTCAGTTTTAATATTTGATGCAGCTTTTTCCCATTCAATATCAACTATCTCTGGATTAAAAATATCTCCTTTATCAATTCCAAATCTTTCAGGATCTAATACAAGTTCATTCAAGTCTAAATCATTAAAAATTTGTTCATTAATATTTATATCAAAAATATTTTGATTTGGATTAATTCTATTATAGGATTTAATACTAAACGGGGTAACCAAAACACCATTGACATCTAAAATTGCATATCTAATTGAATCATCAATATATAATCCAACTATGGAATAGTTTTGGATCATATTTTCTGCAAAATCAAATATTGGCTTAACAATAATATAATTTTTTAAATTACGATAGCCATATTTAATTTCATTAAAGCTATTACTTTCTGCAAATGGGATTAATTTATCATTCGTATTAATATTTGTTTGACAATATATTAATGTATTAAAAAATGTAAATATTATTAAAAGTAAATTTTTCATAAAAAATTGTTACATTTTTGAAATTGTAAAAAATGTGGATCTAACAATAATATTATCTTTCAATGCTCTTAAGGTTTGTAACCATTTCTTAAAATCTGACGAATTTACATTATTAGGAATTTTTAAATTAGAACTCGTAAGATTGTTATTTACAGTTAAAATAGGCTTTGATATATCTTCATTTGGGGAGAAAATAAAATAAAGTTGATTTAATTCGCTTTTTTTATCTTCAGATGTATAACAAATTAATTCATCAACTGGTTCAGCAGATTTTTTATCTGGTTTGAAAAATGTATATTCCTTATCTGCTAAAATTTCATAGTATTCGTTATTAATACTATTTTTATAGGGTAAACATTTATATGCTTTATTATCATTGGGAACTAATAAATATAAAGCTAAATACCCACGTATTGGTGAGATAAATTTAACAAAGAATTTATCTCCAACTTTAAAAGTTGAAGTTTCACAGTTCAAATTATCCGAACAATTCATTAGTTTGTAATTGAGAGAAATATCATCATTGCTGTTTTCTCTAATAACTCCACTAATACTAATTTGAATCCAATCTATATTGTTTTTTGAAAATATTTTGTAAACCGGGTCTTTTAAATCCTTAATCCATTCCCCTTTTACATATGAATCAGAGTTTGTGGTAAAATCTCCGACCGTATTTGTATTAATTGATAGGGTATTGCCTTGAACAAGTGTTCTGCCAAATTTATCTTCAATTAATTTTAATTGTGCAATTTGTAAATACTTAGACTTATTTTCTTCTATAGACAGCTTACTGTCTAAGGGGAATTCAAAATCACCTTTTACTTCAAAATTGCCTTTTTTTACTTGACTAAAGCTACTTAAAGCAATGAAAATCAATAAGATAGAAAAATTAATGTTTTTCATAAATTAAGGAAATATTAAACTAAAATTTAATTTAATAAAAAATTTATTGTAAATTTATGTCTATTTCAGTAAAAAATATAACAAATTATGAGAAAGTACTATGTGATCGCTATTCTAATGTTGTCTTTAATCCAAATTTCTACTTATGCACAAAAGTATAAATTTCAAAGAGTAAGTCGTGATGTAAAAAAACAAGCAAAAATAACATTAAAAGAGGGCTGGAAAACCTATCCTTCCGATTTACCTATACCACAGCAACTAAACAATTCATTTAACAAAAGAGGTGAAATAGACGAAACAGGAAATCCAAAATTAATGGTTGGCAGAGGAAGATCGGTTGCGCAAACAATGGCTGCAGCTGAATTTCAAGCCCTAGAACTAGCAAAAAACGAAATTGTTAAACAAATGGAGGCAAATATAAATATAGTTATTAATGGAGAGTTAACAAATAACCAAATTAATAAAACTGATGCAGCTTCAGTTACTAAGGCAGTGTCAGTTTCGACAAATACTATATCAAAAAAATTAGGTAGGACAATAAATTTAGTAAAAATGTACAAAGAAAACTTGGAAACTTATGAGGTAGATATTACTATTGGATATGATACTAAAACTGCAAAAACAATAATGATAGATGAAATAAAAGCATCACTTGGTGCTGAAGCTGATAAACTAAGAACAACTTTTGAGAGTTTTTTAAACCCTGATAAATCTAATAAAAATTAAATTTTATACATGAGAGCACCTTTATTTTTAATTATAAGTTTGTGTTTATTATTTGCAAATTGTTCTAATAAATTTCACCCAATTAGGGTATCGGGATATGTAAAAAAAGAAGCTAGAAAATATGAAAAAAATGGTTGGCTAGTTTTTTCTGGCGCTTTACCAATTGAACAACAATTAAACGATAGCTATCTTAAACAAAGAGAAAAAGTTGATAAAAACCCAAAATGGATTGTCGCAAACGGATCAGCAATTGGAGAAACATTAGGCGCATGCGAAATGCAAGCGAATGAAATAGCGTTGATTAGTTTATCTTCTGCTTTAGGTACTGAAATGAGAAAAATAGCGAATACGGATTTGATTAATGATCAATTAAGTAAAGAGGAGGTTGTATCGATCTCTAAAACAATTACCGTTGCTACTAATAAAGTAGCTAAAAAAATTGAGGCTTCGACTACCTTATTTAAAATATATAAGGAAAATAAAAAGAATTACGAAGTACAAGTTCAAATTGCTTATAACTATAACAATGCAATTAAATTATTGCTTCAAGAAATTAAAAATAATCTAGAAAACAATAAAAATATTATTGATAAACTTGACAAAATCAATGTAAGTCTAAATTTATAGTTGTAAACAATATTTGTTTAAGAGAATTTCTACTTCAAACTAATACTGAAAATTGGGCCTAACCCTTGACTATCATTACTAGATTTGTCCATTTTCTTAGTTACTTTATTGTACGTATAAAGCCTACTAACAGTACCGTCTAAATACATTGCGTTGTCACAATTTAAAACATTTTTAAAGAAAGATGCTAATTCGTAAAATGTAGTTGGTGTTTCAGATATAACACAAAATGATATAGTATTTTTTGAATTTTTCATAACCCCGATACCATTTCTAATTAATTTATTGGTTGAACGTATATTAAAGTTCTTGGTAATTTTACCATCAATAACTAAAACTGGTCCGGACTGCGTTCCATAATTTATATTCTTATATTTACCCTTATACAAATCATCAAATGCGGTTGATGATTTTATAAAATACTTGCCAACACTATCAATGTAAAAAACACCATTGGGCATTGAATAAAAATTTCCCTCTAAGTTTTTATTTGAATTAAGTCCTTTTATCTCTTTTTTATTGCTGATTAATAAGCCAACTGGGCTACCATCGGACTCATACATTCCTGCATTCATTAAAATGACCGGTTTTGATTTGGAATTTTTTGAATAATGAAATTCAAGGCTTTTGGTTTGTCCATAACTATTATTCAATATACTCATATCATATAGGTTGTTTTTCACGATGACAACCTTAAATTTGGCATTTTGATACGTAGTTGTGAAAATATTTGGAAAGTTATCTTTTGTAATAATTTTATTAAGAAGAACAGCAATCTCTTCTTGCTTTTTTAATAAACTAATTCTTTTTGGTTTTAAAGTATCCTTTAAATAAATAAAATCTTTTAGTTTCTTTTTTTCTTGATTTACTTTTTCAATATGAGAAATTTCATATTGTATAGTTTTTGAATAATAATCATTAAATAATTTTTGACTTTTAATTGAATCTGGGTTTGTCAAAATATTTTTTAAATTATATTTTAGTTCACTTATATGTTTAATATAATTTAAACTATCCTCATTTAATTTATTATAAAAATAAGTAATGGAGTCTTCGGAAATTAAATAATCATAATCGGTTGCATCATATATCTTTAAGGTTTCAATATTTTTTGATAGCTCTAATTCTAGGTTTTTCAACGCAATACTATCAACTGAATCCGCTTTTACCTCATTATAAACAACTGGGCTATAATGCGCCTGGGTAAATACGAAAACAAATATTATAATAACACTATAGATATATTTCATTTGAGAAATTTTTATTCGTAATAATATACAATTAAATTGGATGAGTTTTGTATAGAGGTTGTGCCGCCAAATAATAATCGCTTATCAGGATTTCCTTTACTATCAAAAGCAGCAAAAACGTCCTGACATCCAGTATCTAAATTAATCATAAATACAATCTTTTTTATTTCATTATTTGGATTCAAAACATAATTATAAATTTTTTGTGAAGCTTCAAACAAAGAATATTGACCTGTAATGTTTACAATTAAATGCTGAATGACGCCATCATTATCCTCACAAACAGCCAAAAACCTTCTTATTGCTTTAGTGGGAGATGCGCCAGATGTAATTTTTAATTGATTGTTGTAACATAATAAATGGGACTGGAAAACGGTAGCTGAATTGTTTTCTGCCCATGTTTTAAATTTTTGTTTATCAAACGGTTTGCGAATATCCACTAAGGAACTTACGCCATTTTGATCTGAAATTTTAAGATCTCCTTTTTTTAGATCGGAAACGGCAATACCGCCAGTAGCATAAACAATTGCTAGCGCGTCTTTGTCAGATTCTACTTTTTCGTTAACCATGTTTCCATTATCAATACAAAGACCAACAGGTTTAGCATTATTTGCATCACAGGAGGTCATGTAGGTACCTGCCGTATACATTACTATTTTTTTGGATTTTGCCCACTCATTATACCTATTGGCTACTGAGGTACCTGCATAATCTTTAGAGGCAAAATATTTAACTTTGATATGACCCTCTTTTCTACTCATTTTCATCATTCCAATTGTATTAGCACCCACATGTTCTATACTTACTTCAACAAAGTTAGGATCATATTGTGCTGCAATTTTCTCGCAGTTAATAATGCAAAAAATTAAAATTAAATTTATAAATTTCATGGCGGCTAATTATTTTTTGATTTTAAAAAATATTTAATTAATATAATGTAAGAAAAAATGGTAATGGTTAAAAATAAAAATAAAATAGAAATTTGCAATTTTGAAGCTTGATTCCAGGATGCTTGAAACAAATGTGCCCATTTTTTTTGGATAAAATAATTTACAACTTTGGTTGTAGAACTAATCTTTAATGGCGTATTATACTTTATTTCATCACATTTTGCAACTAAAAATTTAAATTTAAAATTGGTTAGTATTGTTGAATTGTCTTTCGATAGTTGCGCTAATTTGTCTGATATTTTTGTTATCCAAAATTCATGGATTGCTGAATAAAGAATGGCATTAGTGGTGTCAATATCTGAATAAACTCTATATTTATCGGCCCATTGAAAAAGATATATCATCGAATCTAAGTTTGCTGTATACTGCTCGTGTTTGAATTTATCAAGCGTATCTGTCAGTGCTTTGTATAAAATTTCTTGTGCTTTAGAATCGTTTTTAGTTTTACTTTTTATTTCATCTAAATCTTGTTTGAAATAGGTATAATTAAGAAAATCTTGAGAAGAAACATATTCAACATATGGAAAATTATTTTCAATATTTGTTTCATCTAAATCTTTTATATTATTTCGTAAATCAAAATTTCTTGGCAATTTTTCTTTACTAATAGATGGCATATAATTATCATCATTTGCTTTTGTAATATTATATGCAAAATAACCTAGGATTATAATTGTTAAAATATTAAAAATTAATGATATTTTTTTCATGGTATATTAACTTTATAAATAATTATTTTCTTGATAATATAGTTATCCCGATTCCAAAATGAGCATCTACAAATGTTTTACTTTTTGAAGTAGAACTTGATGACGAACTGGAGGTAGAACTATTATCTTCTGAACCAAAAATTGCACCGATACCACCAATTAAGTTTAATGGCCCAACTCTAAACATTAAACCTATTTCTGAAGATAAGCCTGAAAAGCTTTTGGAAGTATTTTTAACGTAATCTGAAGAGATTAAAGTTCTTTTAGCCATATCATATTTGTCATATCCCCATAATTGTACTGCTTCGCCATAACCAAGCCCTAAATAAATATTTGCGTTTTTACTACCTACCATCCATCCTATAATATAAGAATTTGCGTTATAAGTTATTGCGTTACTATTAAACTTATAATAAGTGCCATCAGATGGATAATTAGTAATAGAATTCGTTTGATCATCAGCAACCAGATCTTTTGATGGAGTTATGCTTCCTGATCCAGTAATATATTTAAAATAATAGCCTGACCATGCACCTTTTGCATCTGGATTATAATATCCAATTGTATACATATTTGATGCTAGATTCTTGGAGTCGGTTGTCGAATAGCCATAGTTCACATAAAAGCCAGAAGTATGTGGGGGCGGGGGCGGTGTTTTAAATAAGGTATAGCTGCCATTTTCAACCGGCGGATTGTCACATTTTCCTTCACCAGTAATAATGATATTTCTTTCAGTTGATTTATTTGATTTTAAAACTATACTGCTTCCTTCGCCAATTTTATTGTTTTTTTCTAAGTTATCTTCATACCAAATCCATTTTGATCCATCCCCTAGTTCATTATTACTTGCGGTTAACTCAAATTTATTTTTAGTATTTGATAAAGGCATTGATACAATTTTTGTCTGAGTTGATTTTTGGTCGACTTTTATACTAGTGCTGGCAGATATCAAGCTTTTACAAACACCGCCTTCAGATACAGCATAATATTCGCTTGATTGTTTCGGACGAATATTTGCATTTGGTCCAGTTACATAAATTAACTTATTGTTTATTGTTTTATATACACCTGCAATATTGGACTCATACTTTTCATACCACTGCCAACGAGAATTATCTGAATTATCTGATTTCTGACCTAAAAGTTGAAGTTCCACCTCTTCTCCATTACAGATTTGATTTTTACTAGCAGTAATTTGATCAGGTTTTTGTGGGGGATCTAAAACTGTAATAAGAATTTTTTTACAATCAGTTATACCGTCTGGACCTTCAGCCCTTACAAAGTAAGCAGCAGATATTTTTGGTAGTACTTTTATAATATCTTTTCCAGCTATCACTTCATTAGCTTTTGTTCCACAACCATTTTGATACCAAACCCATTTAGCAGCTCTACCTAACCTGCCCCCAACTACCTGCAAAGTGGTACTATCATCAAGTGAACATATAATTTCCTTACCAATAACTTTATCAGGGGTTGCGCTTTTATTATCTACTATTATAGTTTTGGAGATAGTTTTACTTGTTGCTGAATTTGGCGCTGGTGTCACAGCTGATAAATAATAAGTGGTAGTAATGATTGGTTTAACTACTAATGTTCTTTCTTTAGTTTTAATTTCTGTTCCGGTTGGGCTTCCAATATGCCATGACCAATAAGTATTAAAAACATTTTCATTTGAATTCAATTCGTTGCCCCCTTTAATCATTAATTCAACGTCTTCACCATAAAATATTTTGTCTTTGTTATTTAAAACCACGATTGAATCAGGATCAGCAGGTTTGATTTGACCTATTATTTTATCTTTTGTATTATCTGAATAATAGGAATAATTGATAGCATACGGATTTTTATGTAAAGTACCCGAAAGCTCCCAGTCTGGAGATTTATTAAAACCATTATCTAAATTCTTTGTTTCTCTAGAAATAGTTTGTTCCACTATTCGGCCATTACAGTCAACTACTTGAATTTTAAAATTTAAATATTGATAGCTGTTTTTATCAAAATTTATAACGTCAAAAGCATATAAGCTTTTTACCAAGGATGTGGGTGAACAAGGATCTGGTGAAATTTTTACATAAAAATCAATTTTATCAGAACTGTTCTGAGTATTCCTTAAATCCTGAACTATTTTAAATCCTTTAGGTGCTGTATTCTGAGCATTTACTTTATTGCTTGTGAATAAAGTAAAAAATAAAATACATATGGATAATCTTGAAAAAAGTTGCATAAAGAATTTATTTATTTAATCAGAGTTGTAAGTTTGAATTTACCCAAGTTACATATTGTTTTAAATGTCTATTATATATATCTCCTGTAGCGTATTTAACATATTTCAAAAAATGATAGTAATCTTGATCAGGATATTTAGTTCTCCATTTATCAATTCTATTATCTTGCCATTTTTTATAATATTGTATTGACGCATAATCTGTATCAAACTTAAGGCACTTATTGCCTGGTCCTATAAATCCAAAGAGATTATGAAATTTATAACAGCAATTCTTACACTTCATCCAGCCCGTCTCTACTATTGACTGTGCAATAACAAATTCTGGATACTGTATGTTTTCATTCTTGATAAGATTATAAATTTTTTGTACTTTTTCTTTATCTACATTATTTATTTGTGCAATAGTTTTACTTGATATACACAATAAAAAAATTAAGAAATAAGATAAAATTATTGTTTTCATGTTACTACTTTTTTATAAAAACCATTTGATTCTGATTTTTTGAATTCCAATGATACCCCAATGAAAAATTTAAATTTCCTTTATAATACTTGGGGTTACTATAACTATAATCTAATTCTTTTTGATAAAGAGACTGCGAAAAATCTTTAATTGGCTTTTCATACTTACCAAATAATTCAATATCCCATATTGAAGGATCAAACTTTTTAAAAGGAACGCCGGTATCATCTTGCACTAAAAATTTATTTTTTTCCAATACAAGTTTCTGTATTGTGCCAAATAATGTGTCATAATGCATTAGATATGATGCAGACTTTACAAATCCATTAGACTGATTTGATACATATTTATTTATAAAATTTAAAGACTTAGAATTTTTTCTTAGCCCATTATTTGATAAGTCAGCAGAATAGTAATTTAAAGTTTGAAATTTTTGTGTTGTTTTATTAAATAGTTTTATCTCAACACTTAATTTGCTATTCGTTTTATAAATATCATCAATATATTTTTTATTAGCACTAGAATCTATTATAAAATATTTAACGTGAATGATATCATGATTCGTTTTTGCAGCCGACCATAATAGTATTGGTAATATTCCATTGATTTTAGTTTTTTTACCAAAATCTTCTTGCATGTTTTTAGTGATAAAATAGCTTCTCATATAGATGTCTCTCATCACAGTATCAAAATCTCTTAGATAGTCAAAAAATTGATTTTTATCAAGCTTGTTGATATCTAATACCTGTCCAACATTTTCAATTGCAGACATGAAGTATTCCGATGCATTAGGATATAAATAATATACATGTATAAAGTCTCCGCCTGAAAAAGGATAAAAAATAAATGCAGAATCAGAAACTTTATTTCTGAACATATTATCTTTATTCCATTTTGTTATTAGATTAAGTCTGTTTTCAAGAACCTGATTTATTTTTTTTGATTGTTCATTTGAATACACAACTAAAGAGGCCTTATCAATATCGTTAAATGGAGTGGTATCAAGCGCTGCAACTCTTTGTGCATAGTTGTTATAAAAGGAATCTACTTTATATTCGATTCTAGGTGCTATTGCAGCTTTCTGTATAGCTGGTTTTTTTTCATTATCCTGACAAGAACTTAGGATTAAAATTGTTGCAATTGTTAGCAGATGTTTAACTTTCATTTTTTTACTTTTATAGTGCTTTTATTTTTTTTTATTTACTTGTTTAATAGGGGCTTTTGATGTGCTTGCCTTTTTAATAGGGGCTTTTGATGTGCTTGCCTTTTTTGTAGGGGCTTTTGATGTGCTCGCCTTTTTTATTGGCGCTTTTGTTGTGCTTGCCTTTTTTATTGGGGCCTTTGTTGTACTTTTCTTTTTAACGGGTGCTTTTGTTGTACCTTTCTTTTTAACGGGTGCTTTTTTAGCATACTTTTTACTTGTACCCTTTTTAAGATATGATTTTGAATATCTGCCTTTTCTATACCTTACAACTACAGAAGGATACTTTAGTGCTTGAAGCGTCGCTTTACTTATTGTAAGCGTATCCGAAATTAACTCGCCTTTCTTAACATCTACATATAGCTCTGGATCAATTGAAAAATCTTTGTATCTAGTTTCAAAATGTAAATGTGGGCCATTAGATCTGCCTGTAGTGCCGCCTAGGCCCAATAGTTCACCGCCATTAACAAACTGATTTTCTGCAACACTAATTTTACTAAGGTGCCCATATACGGTTTCTAGGCCATTTAGGTGCCTCACCACTACGCAATTCCCAAATCCTGCAGCATTGAATCTTGCATATCTAACAACACCATCAAATGCTGAGACTACCGAATCACCCATTCTTAAAAACAAGTCAAGCCCTCTATGCATTCTACCCCATCTCCATCCATATTTAAAATTTAAATTGCCATACCAGGTCAGTTGAAATTTTTCATCATTTTTAACTAATGGTATTATAATCTTATCTGGTAAATCTGCATAACCAACTTTGTCATAAGTAAACACTTCATTATTTGACCAGTTTTCTAAAAATATTGGATCTTCTTCTAAAAGTCTTTTTGAAATTAAAGCAGCGCTATCATATATTAAAGACTTAGTTGTAATCCATTTTTTTTTAAATGAAAAGAGGGACTTTTTAATTATGGAATCTTTAGAATATGCCTCTTCATAGGTTGTATCATTAGTAATAATATCAATGACTGTGTCTTTACTAACGCTACTAATATTATTTTGATAAAAGTATCCAAATGAATTATACGACAACAAGTTAAAACATATTGCAATTGCTATAGAATAGCTTATAAAATATTTATTTATTTGCATTAATTATTTCTTGTTGATTTTATCATACTCATTTTTAAAAAAATAATACCCGTCAATTATAAATCCATTTTTATAATCGCCTTCAACACTTATATCAAACCTTTTAGCAAATGAAGGGTATTTGTCATTTATCCATTTTCTAAATTTATTACCTTCTGCTTGGGTTTTAAATGGTAAGAATGACATTGGATCTGATTCTTGTTTTTTTAAATATAAACTATCGTTATAAGCAATAAATAGTTTAGTATTTTGAGGCGTCCACCATCTAAAAAATTTTGAACCAAAGTCTGAAATTCTTAAACAACCAATGCTATTGGGGGTTCCAAGCATACCACGAGGAAGATAATTTAAAGCAATTTCATGAATCCCGTTTCGACGCATTGATTTAGGATAAGATTTATCAGGCTCAATTAATAAAAAATTAGGCAATTCAACTTTTTTGTCAAAAATTGTTATTCGATTATTACCGCCACCTAATTCATTGTCTCTATCAATATCCAAAGAATCATAAGTTCTTTCGGACTCCCAATTCTTACTAGTAATCCTATTTAATCCAGCATAATAACCTCTCCTTGGTCCTGTAGGCACATATTCAATGGGTGTCTTTATTTCTTTGCCTGTCGAATCCTTCTCGAATTTAAAATCTTGTCGTTTTGCTGAGGTTGCAAATTTTCCTATCAACTTAAGGGTGTCTTTACAAGCTTCACATAATACCAAAACTTGTCCAGCAGAGTATACATTATTACCATTTATTGAATACTCACGAGAGATTGGAATTATTTTGTATCTCCAAACCTTTTCAATGAAATTAATTAATTTATCTGCTTTAGGTCCATATTGACTTTTTATATCAGCATATATAACCTTTAAGTTATCTTCTTTATAAATTGTAGTATCGATTCTTTGAAGCAAGCTCTTGGGAAAACTATTAAATTCTTTTATTGAGGTAAGGCTTGGATAAACTTCATAGATGCCGGAATTTTTTCCATCAATCCTCAATGAATTAAAATCACCAACAATAAATCTGTTTCTGTAGGGATTTTGAGAAGGTAAAGAATCATTTAAAAGATCATTATAATCATATCCAACTTTTGTACCGGCTTGCCACATCGAGGAATCTTTCAAAAGTGCTAAATAACATGGATTATTTATATATCTAGCTCTGATTTCTTCAAATGACAATGAATCAATACTCTTATTCTTTGGTTCTAGAAGAGAACTATCTTTTGATGATTTATTTGTAATAATGGAACTAAAGCTGTTTCTTTTATAAAAAAAAGCCAGTATTAAAAATAGTAAAATGCCCCAAATGAACTGTTTCATTATCTTTTATATATTATAATATTTTAAACTTTATAGGGAATTATAAATGTATAATAATATATGAATAGTAACAAATAATATAATAAAACAAAAATTTATATATGTATATTAAGTTAATATTCTTTATTTTATATATATTTATATAATGATATATTAAAAATATTTTTAAAATGTCATTATGTTTCGTATTTTTTTTAATATAAACTAATTAAATTATATATTCACAAGCCATTCGGTACAATTGTAACAAATTCAATTCCCTTATTAATTATACATGAAAGATTTTTGGGGTTACTCTTTAGACACACCTTGGTTTTTTACCAATTTTTCATTTCTTGGTATTTTGGGTGTTTTTTTAATGATTTACGCCTTGTTAATAGATAAGCCATTAATTAAAAAAATATTCTTAATTCTTTTCAGTTTATATTTTTATTACAAATCAAGTGGTCCCTATTTAATAATATTCATTTTAATGATTGTTATTGATTTTAATGTTGCATTATTAATAGAAAAAATTCAAAAAATAATTTTAAAAAAATTATTATTGGTGATTTCAATTGCGTTAAGTCTTAGTTTTTTATTATATTTTAAGTATGCAGGTTTTTTTGCAATAAATTATAATATGTTATTTGATGGTAAGATGTTGATACCAAAATTGTTTTTGCCAATTGGTATATCCTTTTATACGTTTCAATCAATAAGTTATATTGTTGATGTATATAATAAACAAATTGAATCCACAAAAAAGTTTATTGACTACATGTTTTATATGACCTTTTTCCCTCACTTGGTTGCTGGACCAATTGTAAGAGCAAGAGATTTTATTTCACAAATCAATTTGCCTATAAATATTGATAAAGAAATATTTAAGGAAAGTTTATATCGTATCATTAGTGGATTAGCAAAAAAATTACTTATTGCTGATTATTTAGCTAAATATGTTGATATAGTTCATTCTAATCCACAAAATTTTTCTGGATTGGAAAATTTAATTGCAATGTATGTTTATTCATTTCAAATATATTTTGATTTTTCTGGCTACTCAGATATTGCGATTGGCATAGCTTTAATTTTGGGTTATAAGTTAAAAGAAAATTTTGATCACCCTTACTTATCAGAAAACATTTCATCGTTTTGGAGAAAATGGCATATATCATTAAGTTCTTGGTTGAGAGATTATATATATATATCACTGGGCGGTAATAGAAAGGGAGCAGTTAAAACTTATCTATTCTTATTGACTACAATGATCATCGGAGGTTTTTGGCATGGCGCTAAATGGACATTTATTATTTGGGGTATATTACATGGAATTGGATTAGTACTTCATAAAATATTAAATAGATATAATTTAATTAAATTTCTATCAAATAAGTATTTAAATATATTCCTAACATTTAATTATATTAGTTTTCTTTGGATATTCTTCAGGGCTGTTGATACTAAAAATGCAATTATATCAATAAATAAAATTTTATTTGAAACTAATTTAAAGGAAATACCTGCATTTTATTTAGCAAGGAAGGAAACAATACTATTTTTATTAATTTCTACAGTGATTATATTCTCAAAAAATTTATATAAAAATAGGATAAATTTAATTTTTCATAAAATGCCTATTTGGATGATTGGTTTTTTAATGATTGCCTTTTTACAAATCATATTACAATTAAAGGACAACCTTGTTGAACCATTTATTTATTTTCAATTTTAGAAATGTATAAAAATTTACTATTTGTTCTAATTGTCTGCTTTACTGTTATACCTGGAAATTTATATGCTCAAAACATCAGGTATGATTTTAATAAAATCGAAAATAGGGAACATTTAAATTTATTTTACAATAAGTTAAACAAAAAACAAGAAGTAATTAAAATTCTACATTTGGGTGATTCACATGTAATGATGGGTCATTTTACAAATGAAATTCGAAGAATTCTCGACAGTACTTTCGGAATTATTTCATATGGTTGGGCTTTTCCAAATCAAATTGGGAAATACAATACCTTATATACTAATAGTAAATTAAATACGGGTAAGCGGAGTTTTTATAATAATTTGTACAAAGAAGGTTTATATCAAAATGGAATTACTGGTCAATCAATACAATTATTAGATACAATTAATGAAATAGAGTTTTCATTAAAAAACGTTCCTAGTAAATTTCAATATTTTAATACTATTAATATTTTATATCAATCTGATAGCAACGTTAATCTCACTTTATACGCATTTGATACAAACGAAATAAATATAAAAAAAGACTCTTTAATTAAATCAACCCCGTTAATTAATTATTATCCTAAAAAAGAGCAAATAAGTACATTTAAACTAAATAATAACTATAATAAAATTAAAATAAATGTAAAAAAAACGGATACAAGTTCATTATTTAATTTATTAGGTATTTATTTAGGAAATGAAGATTTAACCAAGGGTGTTGTATATAATAGTTTAGGCGTAGGGGGATCTAATTTAAATTCTATTGTAAATAATAATTCATTGTTAATCGGAGATATTATAATGTACCAACCAGATCTTATTATTTTATCTTTTGGCTCCAATGATGCTTATTATAAAGCGTTTGATGAAAAAGAATATAAAAACAAAATTGAATCCTTTATAAAGACTATATCCATAAGTCAACCAAATGTTAGTTTCTTAATTACATCTCCACCTGATTCTAGAGCTAAAAATAGAATTCCAATTAATTTATCAAAAATACAAGAGGTATTTAAACAAGTCGCATTAAAATATAATAATGTTGCATACTGGGATTTAAGAACAATTATGGGTGGCGATAAATCCATTTTGCAATGGTTAAAACCGAAATTAGCATCTTTTGATAAATTACATTATACCAAAGAAGGTTATATATTACAAGCTAATTTACTAATGAACGCAATGTTAAAAAATTAAATATGAAAAATTCAAAAATTTATACATTTTTGTTTGGCTTATTATTATTTATAATTATTGGCATATTTTTTTTATACGAAAATTCAAATAAAAATCTCAATCTGTTTAATGTTGATTTAAAGAAAAATGATGAGCTTGCTTTACCCAAAAATACTCCTACAATTAAAATATCCAAAAAAAGAATCGCACCTTTAGTTGTAGAACAAAAACCGATAGTCTTACAAAATAAGAAAATTCTATTGGTAGGAGATTCTGAGGCGGGTTCAATTATATATGCATTCCAAAAATATTGTATTCTTAACGGACATAAATTAATTAGAAGTATCATTTGGAATAGCGCTAGCGATATGACTTATGCAAGTAATGATACACTTGTTAATAATATTAATAAATACAAACCGGACTATATTGTAATTGTAATTGGATTAAATCAGATTTACCAAAGAAAATTTGATAACTCTAAAGCGGCAGTTACTAAAATCATTGACCGATTTGGAAATATACCCTATACTTGGATCGGTCCAGCAAATTGGATTGATGATTTCGGCATCAATAAAATGTATCAAGAAACCATTGATAGTGGTGCATTCTTTTTATCTAAAAATTTAGTATTGGAAAGGGCTGAGGACGGAAGACATCCAAGTATAAAGGGATCTAAAATCTGGGTAGACTCCATTTGTAATTTTTTAACCAACAAAGCTAAATATAGAATAAAAATGGAAAAAATTGATACACCATATAAGAGACAAAAATTAAATATTTTAACTTTAAATGGTGGAAAAAATAATTAATTATTTCCATACTTAATAAAAAATTCTAGCACATTATCTATTTCTGAATTCCAAAATTTATAGTCATGCTTACCATTTTCTGGAAAATCGTATTTAATAATATTTTTGGGATTTTCTTTAATAAGTTTATCCTTCAGTAATAGTGATTGTGCAATAGGCACTATATTGTCTTTTTTTCCATGCGCTATGAAGATAGGCTTTTTGAATTCCTTTACTCTATTTACAATATTATTATCACCAGTCCAGGCCTTTTTATTTTTTTCATACGTTCCCAATGCATTAATCATTAAATTATCATTCTTTTGTAATGTTGGATCATAATCGCCCGATAAACAAGCTGCACCTGAAAAGATATCTGGGTTTTCAAGCAGTAAGATAGCAGCACCTCTTGCGCCTGTAGATAAGCCTAAAACAAAACATTTTTTATTTTTATCCAAAACACCCTGATTAAAAATTGGTTTTATAACACTATCTACTATCCATGTTCTAGTAGGATACTTTCTTAATAATTCACTCGTTTGGGGTAGGTTTTCTTTAAGGTATACACTTTTTCTAACCTCTACAAAAATTAAATTAAAGCCCTTTTTTTGCGCTTTTTCACATAGTTGTGTTTTGACACACCATTCTATATCAGAAAATCCATAGCCTGGTAATACAAGTAAATTATATTTAGAATTACTTGAAAACTTTATAGTAACAGGTGTATTAGCGTTTTTATAAAATTTATCGATGGTAGTATCTTTAGGGGTAGTACTAAAAAATAAATTAATTATAAAAGCTGCTAAAATCATTGTTTAAGATTAGTTACCAAATTTAACATATGAAATACAAGGATCATTCCATTTATATGATGCATAATAACTGCTCGGCCTAACTATTACGTAAGATGAATATTTTCTTGGAAAATATATTGTTTGAATTTGATCTACGTCGTCTAGATTTATGTATCTAGAGGTCCCATCAGAAAATGTTAGATTCGCTGATTTTACTCTTAAATTTAAAAAATATACATTTCCTAAATTAGCATAATTGGGATAGTGGGCGCCTCCATGAATTTGTATATTATCAATTAACCGCTCATTGTCAAAACTTATTTTAATCCAACAAGTTTCTCTATCATTGGGCAGTGGCGACCACCACGTGAAAAGTGAATTATCATCAATGTTTTTGGGAACATAGCTTAAGCCATAGGAAGGACCCATATTTGATGACGCTGTGATATAATTATAACCAGATGAACCTACAACTGGTGGTATGTATGCTTTTTGCGAATACGAGGTTGCTGTTGCAAATAGTAGTATAACTGTTTTAATTATTACTAATTTATTTTTTATTCTTCTCATAATCATACAATATTTTACTTAATTTTCTAAAAAAGTCGATTCCTGGACTTGTATAATAAACTCTACGTTTGTAGTATTTTTTTTGCTGATAATTAAACATGGACACTGATAAGAAATATTTAATATTAGTTTTATCATCTTTTAAAAACATAACATCTGAAATATACCCCCCCGCATTACCGTTTTTGCTATAAATTTTTAAAGAAGAATCATTATTTTTTATGAGATGACTAGGTATTAAATATTTGTGATAGGTATTTGGAAGATTTACGTAATCTAATATTGACTTAGGATAAGATGAAATTGTATTTTTAAAATAATTTAGATTTTCGGTGCTCATTAATAAATTAAAATTCGGATTAAACGCTTTAGGATAAAAAACTTGAACCATGAGCTTATGTATTGAATATAAGCTTGCTAGGTTTAAATTTCTTGAGTTAAGATCGCCTAAATAAATACTCTGATTCATGGTTAGAGTACTATCATTGATGCAATTCAATTTATATTTTGTACCTGTAGTATCCTTTAAAAAATATATTCCTCCATGTTTGTCAGCAGATTGTACGGTGCAACTTGAAGAGAATCTATTTCTTAAGATTACATTTTCAAGAGACAAGTCCTTCATTCTTGAATTAAAATAATTGGTACCTACAAAATTATAGAAAAAATTATATGCATCGTTATTGCTCATTATTAGCATTTCGCGAAATAAGATGTCAAGCGTCGGATTTAATTTATTATTGACATATTTATCTGTATTTAAATCACAAGCGCATGTTGAACTCTGAACTGTATTATTTAATCCAATATTAAATTGATTTTGATACTTGGTCAAAAGCTCTAAAGATGCAATTGCCAATGGTAATTTCATTAAACTTGCAGGATGAAAGTAATATTTATCTTTATTTAAGGAGTAGTCTTCAAATTTTATATTTTCCCCTTGCTCATCAATTCTTGTAAAATTTATTTGTAAATGATATTTCAAAGAATTTTTTATAACCTCATCTACTAAAATGTCTTTTCCGCTAATTATTGAAAGTAGCTTTGATTGATCATAATAAGTAACATTTTGAGAATATGAAACACCAATAAATAGTGTTCCTAATAATAAAAGTGTTTTATATTTTAATGAATTAATCAAAATTATTTATTTCTTGCTGTTAATAAATTGCTTTCCCCATGTGCAGAATTGTACCCTAAAGAAAATGATAAATTCTTTTTTTCTCCATTATCATATGCTTGTTTTAAATCCTTTTGAAAATCAAATTCAAAAAGTTTTATTAATTTGTTATAAACACCATATAAGCTTATAATTTTATTTGAATTATTGAGAAATCTATAAGGTATACCAGTGTCATCTTGTACATGAAATTGAGATTTCTCAATTAAAAAATTTCTAACCTTTGTAAAACCCCCTGTGTGCATTAAATAGGATGCAGCTTTATTAAAGGAATACATATTAGAATCAATCTTTGATACCCAATCAAAAAATTTATCATCTTTTATTAAATTTTGATCAGACAAATCTTTTGAAAAATAATATATATGAGATTTTTTATGGTTAGGTAATTCAAAATCAACAATAAAAACATCTGATTCCTGGTTGTTATTAACTTCCGTTATTTCTCCTTTAATTGCGTCCCAATTTCCTCTTTTAACATTTAGTATATTACAATTTGTTCTTTTAAGATAAAAAATTATTACATCTGCCAAACCAGCATCCTGAAACTGTTTACTCATATCCTTGGTTCTAAAAAAACCTAATCTTGACGTATAAAAGAAAATTTCAGGGGTTTTAGATAAAAATTGATCAATATTCTTTTCGGAAAAGATCAAAGACTCTTTAGATGCAGCTTTTTCAAGTCCAACTAATATATAGTTATCTGCATTATCAAAAAGCGTTTCAGCAAATGCAATGTCTGGTCCACTAAATGGATAAAAAACACTATAATGATCATTCTTAATATAGGGCTTGATCTCCGTCTTAGCCCACTCAGTCATTGGTAATAAAGTTTTCAAATAATGTCTATTCCAATCGGTATTTAAATTATTATATATACTTCTTTTATTATCGCTTAAATCGCTGGTATCCAATCCTGCAATTTTTTTCGCCCTAAGTTCAAATATGGATACATTATTTGAAGTCGCAATTGTTGTAGTATCAGCATTACTTTTACTTCCTTCATTTTGAGATTTTGAGTTTTTATTATTGCATGAAACTGCAAAAAATAAAATAATGATTGTACTCAATTTTGCAATTTTATTTTTCTTATTTGCAAAATAATAGATGATGACGCCCATTAATAAAAAGATAAAGCAATACAGTGCTTGCGTTGGTTTGAGTGTAGCTACATAGTACATAATCCAAATATTAAATACTGCATAAATAATTGGGGGTAATGGATAAAGTGGCACTTTAATCGTTCTTGTTAAATTAGGGTGCTTATACCTTAAAATAATAACAGCAATTGATGTCAAAGTTGTGAAAAAACATAATATTAATCCCATCGATGAGATTATAAAATCAAAGCTGCTTGTTGTTAAAATTATGATGGCAATTAATGCTTGCGTTATAATTGATCTATATGGAGTTCCGTTTTTATTGCTTTTGTCAAAAAATGAGAAGAATGGATAATCTATGGATATGGTATGTATTACTCTTGGCCCAACCATGATTAAAGCACTTATTGATGAAATTAATAAAAATGCAATGAGAGAAGAAACAATTATTGCTCCATTAACGGAAAATAAATTATTTGCAACGTTAAAAACAAAATCCTCTTTACCAATTAGGTCAGCTGGGGTGCTTGATAAAATAAAAAGGAAATTTAATAAAGTATAAATTATAATTACTGAAGCAACGCCTAAAAGTATAGAGCGAGGTACGGTTTTTTGAGGGTCCTTAATATCATCAATAATATATGACGAAGCATTCCATCCAGAATAAGCATAGGATACATAAATTAAACTTACCCAAAATGAAGGTGATATTATTTCATTCTTATAATCACCCAATACAAGATGACGGGTGCCTATGGTATCGGCTTTAAAATAAAAAACTGAAATAAAGCCAATAATAATAAATAAAATGAGTAAAATTATTTTAGAAAAGGAAGTAAAAATTTGAAGTATTGAACTATGGGATAGGCTTATACAATGTATGAAAGTAATAATTATGATCAATGGTATGGAGATATATAAAGAATTAATATGATAACCACTCATGTCAATAAAATATTTTGAAAAAGCGTGTGCTGCTGCTGCAATTGGTGCTGCAAATCCAACAATAGAAGAGGTCCAGCCTGATAAAAATCCTACTTGATCCCCAAATGCATTTCTTAAAAAATTATACTCACCACCTGATTTTGGGTAAGCAGCACTAAGTTCAGCATAACAAAACGATCCATTAAGTGCAAGGAATCCACCAAATAGCCATAACAAAATTATTGAAACATAGCTATGTAAATCAATTAATTGGAAACCCAATGATGTAAAAACACCAACACCAATCATGTTAGCAATAACAATCGAATAAGCCGTATTAAATCCGACTTTTGCCTTTTCCATATTTATTATTTATAATTTATTTAATGTCACAAATGACAAAGTTTCTTCTATATAAAATTTTTCCCTTTGACATTTCTTTAGTCATTTTATCAGATAACTTTTTTGTAATTAATCGAATTTTAAATTCTTTGTTTAACAATTCTTTATTAGGGCCAAATTTTAAATCGCTAAAAATATATTTATTGGCTACTGTTTCATTACAATACTCGTTTAATATTGGGATTGTAACTCCATCATAATTAAATTCAATGATACAATAATCCTCGCAATAGTAGTTTGTAAATTTTGCGGTAATCCAGTCTGTTTCAAATTGTGTATAAAAATCATAAACAAACCCTGTGATAGTTTTTCCGGATTTGTCAACATAACTCACCTTTATCCACATACCACTAGCTCCTGCTATATTTTCAAAGGTTTCGGTTACATCTAAAAAATTAATTTGAAAATTTGTGGGAAGCTTATCAATTAATCTTGAATGTATTGTAGGATATTCTCTGATATTAACTGAATCAACATTATCAATCATAGTTTTATTGATCAACTTTATCGGAATATCTAAATATCTATTATTTGTTTGCGCATTTACATTTACTAGACATAAAAGAAATAGTATACCAATAAGCAAAGACTTCATAATAAATATATTTTAGAAAACATGATAAAATTAATACATTTGACATCAATAGAATTAAAATATTTATAATAAATATAATGTGAGATTTTCACTCATATTATATATTTTTTTAATCTATTTAACATTGAATAATAAACTAATATGAAGATACTAAAAATAATACTGTTTTTAATCTTATGCAGCTTAAATATTAACGCGCAAATACGTTTTTTAAAGAGAGCACAAGATGAAATTGGTAAAAATAATTTAACTAAGGCGTATGAGAACCTTAATTCATATTTAAACAAGGAAGGTGAAAAGGCTGAATACTTTTTCATAAAAGCATGTATTGAATTAAAACAAACAGAAAATTATTTAATGATTGATACTGCATTTATTGACATTAATGAAGCTGAAAAACAATTTTTGAATAACGATAGTAAGAAAAATGAAGAATTATGTAAAGAAATAGGATTTTGTATAGATAACATACAAAACATTAAGGAGAAAATTGATTCTAACTTGTATATGTCTTATGGAAATTTAAAAAATATTGAAATACTAAATACATTTCTAAATAAATATCCTACCAGTAAATTTATTATTGAAATCACGAATTTGAGAAATAAAATAGCATATGATGAAGCAGTTGTAAAAAATACAGAAGAAGATTTCATTATTTTTATTTCTAAATATCCAAGAACCCTAGAGGCAAATTTAGCTAAGGAAGATTTATGGAGAGTAGCTTTTGAAAACGCATCAAAAATAAACACAATTGAATCATATTCAATTTTTATAAATAAATATTTTGATGCAACACAGGTGAAAATTGCTCAAAATAAAATAGAAAATATAGCTTGGACAAAAATTGAAAAATTAGATAGTATAGAATTGTTTGTTGAATATATAGATAAGTATCCTAATTCAGAAAAAAATGATCTAGCAAAAATTAAAATTGAAAATTTAACATGGGCTAAAACTAAATTAGAAAATAAATTAATTGATTACAAAGAATTTATAAACAACTTTCCTGATTCAAAATATATGAAAGAGGCTAGCGATAGTCTCGGAAGTAAAAGCTGGGCTGCAATTGCAAACTCTATGGATCTTAAAGATTTTATTGCTTTTAAAAAGAACTTCGAAAAATCTAAATTCATAGCCTTAGCAGATATAAAAATAAAAGAGCTAAAAAGTGACGTATTACCTTATTTAAATAAAAATAAAAAATACCAATTATATAATTTAAACGAAAAAACATTTGTCGATAATAATGAATACGATCAAATGGCTGTCATGGGTAAAGGAATGTTTCTAGTATCCAAATATGCAAAAAAGGGCCTTATAAATTCAGAAGGCAAACTTTTATGCCCAATTACGTATGATTGCATCGGTGCATTTAATAATAATTTTGCACAAATTACTATTGGTGATAAATATGGATTTATTAATAATGAAGGTGAGCTAATAATTCAGCCTACGTTTATATCTGTACAAAAAAATGATAATAATGGCTTTGTGGTCGAAAAAGAAATAAATGGTGTAAAATTATTTGGATATCTAGATTCAAACTTACAATCTATAATTCCATATATTTACGAAAACCTAACCGCTATTCCTTATGGATTTTTGGCAACTAAAAAAGGAGTGAAATCTATTTTAGATATAGATGGAAAAATTATTGTTAATCTTAATTTTACTAGCATTTCAACTTTAAATAATTTCGCAAGTTCAATGACAAGTAATTTATTTAAGGTTGAAAATAAATCTAAATACGGTATTATTGATTATAGGGGTAGAATAATAATACCAACAATATATAAAGAAATATATTCAGTAGAAAATGGAAAATATTTTATAATCACAACAGTTGAAAATAAAACAGCTTTAATAGATTCATCAAAAAATATACTGATTCAACCAGGCAAGTATGAAATTAATTACCTAGAAAATAGTGTTTTTGCAATTAAAAAGGCGAGAGAAAATAAATTAACAAATAACGCATCTGATGTAACTAATGAATATTACAATTATTATACTTTGTTTAATGTAAATTCAAAAAAAATACTAAACGCCAAACATTTTGATAATATAAGCACAGGTTTTAGTGAGGGATTGTTGGCAGTAGCAATTAATAATAAATTGGGATATATAAATAATAACGGAGATGTTATCATTGAACCCGTTTATGACGATGTAATTTATAGTGATATGCCAGGAATGGGCGGCATGGGTGGTATGGGTGGCATGGGCGGCATGGATGATGAAGGATATATGGATGGAAATCAAACCCCTTCATTGTATGAAAACTGTAGTATAACAGCTATTGATGGAAATACAATAGAAGATTATGGTTTCTATAATACACCCCATGATTTTTATGAAGGAATGGCGATTGTTAAACTGGGTGACAAATATGGATATATTAACAAAAAAGGGCAAATTGTTATACCAATTATATACGACGACGCTACTTCATTTTACAACGGGATTGCTAAGGTTAATATTAAAGACAATGATGTATCAAAAAGTAAAATTATAAATACGAAAGGTGAAATACTTGTTGAAGAATTAAATATAAGTTCATTTTCAAAGGATTTTAAATATGTATACTTACATAATAGTGATCAACAATATTTCCGATATAATATTAAAGAAAATATAATAGAAGACTTAAATGAATATTTTACCTCTCTTAATCATTACCTAAATTTTAGTAAGGGTGTTTTTAAAGATGTAGATGTTTATTTAAGCCAAGATTTTAAGGCATTGATGTCTGAAGATATCGATTTCTCAAAATACGAGTCAAGGGAACTAGTAAAGAAGGGCAATGATTTATATTTATATCAAAGCAAGTTTAATGAAGCAATCAAAATGTTTGAAGAGGCTATTGAATTTGACAAAAATAATAAAAATGCATTTCTAGGAATGGCAAACGTATATGAGCAAAAAGATAATTATAATGAAGCAATAAAATATTTTAACAAGGCAATAGAACTTGATCCAGATTATATTGATGCAATTTCGCAAAAAGCAGAATATAATTTTAAAAATAATTATTGGAATGAGGCCTTGATTGATTATAGAAAATTGTTAAATAAAAATTCAAATGATTACAGCGTTTGTTTTAATAAGGCTATTTGTGAACAAAGATTAAACTTAATTGATGATGCAATAAATACTTACACATTATATATTAATAATTATACGAAAAGCTCGGCAGCATATAATAATCGTGGAAATGCGCTGTTACAAAAGGGGATATATAGTAGGGCTATCGAAGATTACACCGCAGCAATCAAAGTGGGTACAAGTGAGACAAAAGAAAATTTAGGTATATTTTATACCAATAGAGGTAGAGCCTATTCTCGCTTAAACAAAAAAAATGAAGCTTGTTTAGATTATAAAAAAGGAGCTGATTTAGATAATAAAGATGCAATAAGTTATTATAGGTATTGTAAATAATTACTTTAAACCTATAAGAAAATATTCATAGCCATTTATTATTTCCGATTTTAATACAACAGCTCCGGCGTTTTTTTGTAAAACATTATCTCTGGACTCTCTCGGCTGATTTACTAAATTTAGTACAATTCTATAGCTTGAAAATCCAGTTGTGTTTGGTTCTATTGTTAATGTTGAAGTGTATATATTATTTATATATTTAAGTGTAAATGACTTATAGGAATATAATTGACCTTTTATTAGTTTATTTTCAACTGCTTTTTTAAACATTGGATAAATATTATCCATTATTCTTGCGTAAGAATTTACAACTACGTCTGAATTGCGATTTACTGTAGTTGATGTGGATTTGGGTATGATAGTTGGCGGAACAGTTGTATCAATGGTTGCTGGATTATTGTTACTAGTATTCGTATTGTCAGTGGTATTATTTGTAGTATTATCCTGCTGTAAGGTATCTGTTTGTACAGCTGGCGGAGTAATAGACGTGTTTTTAAAAATATAATAGAGTAACAATGCCGTAGCACCTAATGCAAGAATTAATAATAATAAATTCTTTAAAAATTTATTTCTGTTTTCTTGGTCAACATTTCTATTAAAATTATTTTTTATTTCTTTCGTGCTTGTGTTGTTTCTTTTAAAAGTGTTCATTTTATTTTAATAGTTTTTTAGGTTGCTATTTATAATTGTTGTGTCTAGATTGAATTCCTGGCCCTTTTTTATTATTGTTCTTTTTAGTTTTATCTTATTTTTTTCGCTTTTTGTTGAGTCCAATTTTATAATAAGATTAATTAATTCAATATAATTCTTTTTATTATCGGTGAATATATAATCTTCAAAGGGGTTAATTTTACTAATTTCATTTGAGGGGGCCACTTGTGCAACTTCAGGTTTTAGTTCAGATAAACTTTTTTCGTTAAGTTTATCTGAAACCATAACATATTTGTATGTCATTAATCCTAAAGAAAATAAAGATATTAATAAAATAATGATCAATAATAGCATCAGATTTTTATTATTTTTATTCGCCTTTACAACTTTCTTATAAGACAAATTAAGTATAGAAAGCTCATTGGTCAAATCCTGAATTTTAAAATTTGAAATATTATTTTGATTAACCATATTTGTACTTGAAGTATTGTTCTGTTGTTCTGTGGTATTTTTTTTAAATTCTATTATATTTAATCCTTTTTGTTCATAAATTTTCAATAAAGTACTTCCCCATTTTTTTTGTGCTCTTAAAAGGCGATCAAGATCTTCAGTTATGTATATTTTTTCGGAATAATTACTTATTTCAATATCAAAATTTAATAGGCTTGTGGTAGCAACTCCTACAGTTGTATTTGGTAAATTAAATCCATAATTACTTAGTAAATCAATGTTTTTAAAGCCAATTTGCGTCTTAAATATTTCAAATAACAATACGGATTCATTCTTAAAATTTGAAGTTGTAAATTTATTATTCAATAATATTGTTTCTGCAAATTTTTGTTTTATTATTTTTAGAAATTGAATGTTATTTTTTGATATTTTAATGTTTTCAGAAGATAAAAGTGCAACTCCATAGCTACAGCCCTCAATTCTAAAGCCTTGATGAGGTTGTGCAAATGAATACATTTTTATCAATGAATAATTGACATCACTTCCTTTTTTAAAAATATATTTAGAAAATGTATCCTTATTATCCTCGCTGTCAATATTTAAAAGCTGGGATTCTAATAAATCAAAATCAGGTATAATTTCATTAAAGTCGGCTACTAATCCGTTTTCATTGAAAGCATAGAAGCTAAATGATTGTGACTTGCCAAATAAAATTAAATACATTGTTTTTTATTTAACTAAATAATTTTTGCCAAAAGCTCTTTTTATCAAGATCTTCGCCCGCGGTTATTTGATATAACTTTTTCCATAGCCTTTCTGGGTAATCTTCATTTTTTGTTATTAATTTTTGATATGATTTACCAGATTCATCTGACTGTACAAGCAGCTTTCCCACTGAATAAGATCCCCAAACCACATTTAAATTTTTAACGAAATTATAAATTGCTGGTCGATGATTTTTTATATAATCTTGGACAGTTAGTTTTTCATCTTTATTTTTATCCCACTGAGAAACAATAATAAATAATTTTGCCTGTTTGAAGATATTTGGCTGCTCTTTTTCCAAAAAAGTTAAGAAATCAAAATGAAGTGTGTCCTCTCTGTTATGGGCTTCATTATTGGACCCATATTCATTGGATCCAGCCGGTTCAAATGGTGTAAGCAAAGTAAATATGATGGGCGCATCATTAACTTGAAGGCCATTTAATACTGCTTTAATTTTGCCAGTAAATTCACCAGAATGACTGATTTTAATTTTTTCAATGTCTTCCCCTGCTAAATCCAAAAATGAAAATTTTATTGTATTTAGTTTTTCATTAGTTGGAATTAAATCTAGTCCGATTAAATCAATAGTTCCCGACTGAGTTGCACTATATAAAATACCCTTGTTAAAATAATCAACCATCTCATCAAATGCGATTCTTCCTTTGTCAAATGGAAATTTTGATTCAGGTGAAATTCTGAATAATCTTTCGGATGAAGCGCTTTTAGCATAATATAACAAGGATGATAAGAACAAAGATTTACCAGCTTGGGGAAACCCAATGGGTATTACTGTTACCCTATCTTGATTGCCAAAATGCGCAAAAATTTCTGCAATTTCTTGCAATGGAATATTAGCTAAAAAGCTTTGGTTTTTTATTGGAGAATTCATGATTAAATTTTAAAATGTTTGTGGTTTCGGTTTAAATATTTTCGGTCCGTCTCCATTGTTATCTTTTAACATAAAAAATATAGCAATAGGAACAATAAAGTCAATAAAAAAACATAAAATAAGAATACCCCAGGTATCAATTTTATTTATATGTTTAAAAATTGCATTAATTGTATGTGCAAATTTACCTAACTCTTGGGTTAGGGGTATTGACACTTGATTTTTATCATTATCATAAAATATAGGCATTATCTTTTTATTCTTTGCCGTATTTACTTTTCTTGATATTTGGTCAAATTGAGTAGCAACCTCGATCATAGCAACAACCTCAGGGCTATTTCTAGCACTTTCTAATGATTTTAATGCTGCTGTATCTTTCATGAACTGCTCTAATCTTGGAATATACTCTTCAGACAAGCTATCCATTTTCATTTGAGCTTCGGCGTATATTAAATTGTTTTTTGCATCAGGAGTTTGAGAGGCAATATATGTTACGATTGAAGTTTCTAATTTCTGCATTAACTGGTTAATGGTTTGTTCTTTTGAAATTGCATCCAGTTTACCAATCGTTATTGAACCTAAATCTAATTCATTACTTCCCGATAAATTTTTAAATTTATCAAAATAGCTTCTCACAAAAGGCCCAACCTTATTTTGATAGTTAGGGTCAGTTAATTCTGTAAAAATTTGTTTTTTTAACGTTTGTAAATCTTTAACAGTGTTAAAAGTAGCCGTATAATTTAATCCAGAAATATCTTTAAGTTTTGTGGCGTATTTGTCTAATGAATCTTTTAACATTGAAGCGTCTTCCTTTATTAATTTTTTACCCATATAAGTTGGATAAAAAGAGTTTAAATTGAAGATAAACATGAATGAGGCACACAATAAATAAAAGAATATTGCATATTTTACCCCTGCAATTGCTCTATTATAAGCTACTATCAAAACTAATAAAACTAAGCCCGAAACAACAAGGCTTCCATATTCCCAACTAAGTGGCTTCATGTCTTTCAAACCAAGATGTGTATGCCAAAAACCAATTGAAAACGCAGAAAGACTGATTAACCAAGCTAAAATTTTAATGTAACCTGGGACTTTAATTATTTTTTCATTATCCATGTAAATTATTTTATTATTATAAATATATTTAAAAAAATTATAATAAATAGGAAAATTTAGAAAAGATACACAATTTAAAAAATGTTACGGTCATAAAATACGAAAACGTTCGTTTTAATATTTTTATTTATTATATTTCATTACCCAATCAAGCATTGAAAACGGGATTCGCATAACTACATAAATGTCTAATATAATATAGATATAAATAATTATTATATTTTATTTTTTCATAATTTCAATCTATGGTTTTTTCTAGTTTATTTTTTGTTTTTTGTTTTTTACCAATAATTTTTTTGGCCTATTTTTTATGCAAGGGAGATCAAATAAAAAATATAATTCTTATCCTTTTCTCGTTGGTTTTTTACGCATGGGGGGAGCCAATATGGTTTGTCTTGTTAATTATTTCTGCAGTTATAGATTATTTAAATGGGCTTTTTGTTGAAAAACATAAAAATACAAAACTTGCAATTTTAGGGGTAGTAAGCACATTAACGTTTAATCTTGGTTTACTTTTTACATTTAAATACGCAGATTTTTTTGTACAAAATGTAAACTATCTATTTAACACAAGCTTTAAACAGCCTGGTTTAATTTTACCAATAGGTATATCTTTTTATACATTCCAAACTATTTCATATACACTTGATGTTTATCATAATAAAGTTAAAGCACAAAAATCATTTTTAAATTTTTTGACATTTGTAACATTATTTCCGCAACTTGTTGCTGGCCCAATTGTTAGGTATTCATTTATACAAAATCAACTTGATAAAAGGCAAATCACTTGGGACAATTTTAATAAAGGCGTAGAAAGATTTTGCAAGGGATTATTTAAAAAAGTTGCAATTGCAAACACGGCTGGTGCTTTAGCATCACAATTACTTGATAAGGATATAGCAAATATTTCTTTTGCGAGTGGGTGGTTGGGGTTAATGATTTTTGGATTACAAGTCTATTACGATTTTTCGGGATATTCAGATATGGCAATTGGTTTAGGTAAAATTTTTGGATTTACATTTAATGAAAATTTTAATTACCCATATACAGCTAAATCTATCACTGATTTTTGGAGAAGATGGCACATGTCTTTATCAACATGGCTATCTGACTATATTTTTACACCCATCATGATTTCATTAAGAGATGTTAGAATTATTAGCTTAATTGTTGCAACAACAACAACATTTTTTGTTTCTGGTTTATGGCATGGTGCATCATGGAATTTTGTTTTATGGGGCTTATATTTTGGATTTTGGGTTTTAATTGAGTCTTTGTTTATTGGAAAATTATTAAAACGTTTGCCTAATATATTTCAGCATATATATTTTTTAGTTTTAATTGTGCCTAGTTGGATGTTATTTTACTATACGGATATTAATAAAATTCAAAACTTAATAAATATAATATTTAACTTTAAAAAGATCGATTTCGATATCGAAAGTAAAATTTTAATCAAAGAGAATATATATTGGCTTGGGGTGACTTTGTTATTTGCAATGCCAACTTATAAATTAATAAATAAATTAATTGTAAAAATTAATAGTTCATTAATTCAAAACTTAATTAATGCCGTTATTACAATCTCAATTTTTTTAGTGTCAGTTGTGTTATTAGTAGGTAGTAGTTATAATCCATTTTTATACTTTAGATTTTAAAAAATGAAATATTTATTAAGTATACTTTTTTTATCAATAATATATTTAGGCGGATTGCTTTTTATTATACTCCCTCATGATAAGGTTTCAGTTAATGAAAAAAGAAGTTTAAGCCCTTTTCCAATTTTAACTTCAAATAATTATTTAACTGGAAAATACAGCGATAGTATTGATTTTTACTACTCTGATAATTTTTTATTTCGTGATCATTTAATTGCTTTATCAAATAAGTTAAAAGAAAAAAGGGGGATAAAAAATTTAGATATAAAAATTTATACAAAAAATGAAAAGGCTGGAAATCTGATTGAAAAAAATAAAATTGAAAATAATATCAAAGCGGCAGATACTATAAACATTTTAAATAATGACAATGAATATCAAAATATAAAATCAGTTATTGTCTACAAAAATCGTGCGTTACAAATGTTTTCGGGATCAAAAAAGGTTGCAGCTAGTTTTTCTAAATTAATGGGTGAATATAAACTTACCTTTCCTGATGTTAATGTTTATTGTATGGCCGTGCCCGTGGGTGGTGATTTTTATTTACCCAATAATATTAATAAAAATAATGAGATTAAGTTTATTGATGCATTATATGCTTCATTAGTGAATGGCGTTATACCCATTAGGGCATATGAATCACTTAAGCCACATTATAAAGAATATTTACAATTTAATACAGATCACCACTGGACTGGTCGGGCCGCATATTATGCTTATGAGGCATTTTGTAATACAATTGGTATTTCTCAGGTTCCAATGGAAAAATTAAATAGAAAAGTAATTAAAGGCTTTTTAGGTACCTTATATTATTATACCCTTAGTCCTGAATTAAAAAACAATAAAGATAGTGTGGAGTACTTTAAAATACCATATGAAACCAAAACCGTTTATTACACAAAAAATTCAACCACGCCAGTTAAAGGAAATCTTTATGCTGAAAGTGCACGTGGGGGTAATTCATATGGTGTATTTTTAGGTGGTGATTTTCCATTAATTAAAATTGTTTCCTCGATTAAAAATAATAAGAAAATACTTGTATTAAAGGATTCTTATGGTAATGCTTTTGTGCCATATTTAGCATCACATTATGAAGAAATATACGTAATTGACTATCGTTACTATGAGGGTGGTGTGAAAAATTTAGTAAAAAATAATAATATAACAGATATTCTTTTCGCACATAATGTATTTATGTTTAATACTAATTATACGATTGTAAAAGAAAGAAATTTTTTAAAATAAATGAAAACATTTAATGAATTAAAAAAGAACTTAAAAAAAGATTACAATTCTTTTACTAAAGTTGATTTGGCAATAATAGGCGACTCCGCAACACAATTGTTAAATGTTAGTATAAAAGGTTGCTCGTATGAATATAAAATTAATTTAAACATATACGAAGCCGATTATAATCAAATAGAATATGAAATATTAAACCAGGATTCAAATTTATATAAAGTACAACCAAAATATATTTTAATTTATTTTTCTTCCAAAAAATTAATAGACAAATTTTATTCAATCCCACTAAATGAAAGGGAAGGTTTTGCTAAATCATTTACTGAAAATGTAATCGAGCTTATACAAGTTGCTCAATCCAAATTAAATGAAAGCATAATTCTTTTATGCAATTTTCAAGAAATTGATGATAGCATTTTTGGACATCAAGCTAATAAAATTTCAAAATCTTTTCTATACCAATGTCGTAAAATTAATTTCTTATTATCTGAATATACATTAGAAAAAAATAATGTTTTGATCGTTGATTTAGCAGGATTACAAAATAAATATGGAATAGAGCGGTGTTTTAATAGCAATATATATATTAGCACGGAGATGGTATTAAGTACTGATATTTTACCAAATGTGGCTGAAATTATATTAAATATTATAAATGTCAGGCTTGGTGTTTTACATAAATGTGTTATCCTTGATCTTGATAATACTTTATGGGGCGGTGTAATTGGTGATGATGGTTACGAAAATATAGAAATAGGCACACTTGGAATAGGTAAGGCATTTACTGAGTTTCAAAAATGGTTAAAAGAATTAAAACACAGAGGTATTATCCTAGCTGTTTGTAGTAAAAACAATGAATCGGTGGCCAAAGAAGCCTTCTTAAAAAATAAAGAGATGGTTTTAAAGCTAGAAGATATATCGGTTTTTATGGCAAACTGGGATAATAAGGCGGATAACATAAAAATAATACAATCTATTTTAAATATTGGATTTAGTTCGATGGTTTTTATTGATGATAATCCGGTTGAAAGACAAATAGTAAAAGAAAATATTCCTGAAATTACTGTACCAAATTTACCTGAAGACCCTGCTTGTTATTTAGAATATTTATATGGTTTAAACTTATTTGAAAATACCGGAATTACTAGTGAAGATTCAAATAGGACGAACTTATATCAAATAGAACACCAAAGATTAAATTTAAAAAAATCTTTTGTTGACGAAAAAGAATTCTTAAAAAGCTTAGAGATGTTATCCCTGGTGGAAGGTTTTAATAAAAACAACCTGTCAAGGGTAGCACAATTATCTCAAAGATCTAATCAATTCAATTTAAGAACAATGCGCTATGATGAAAGTGATATCATCAACTATGAGTCCTCAAATCAATATGAAAATTTTACATTTACATTAAATGATAAATTTGGTGAAAATGGCTTAATATGTGTTGTAGTTCTTAAGCAAACGAAAGATGCAACTATGTTCATAGAAAATTGGTTTATGAGTTGTAGAGTTTTAAAAAGAGGGATGGAAAATTTTGTTTTAAATACAATAGTAAATAAAATGAAATTAAAGGGGGTAAAACAAATTGAAGGTGAATATATACCAAGTACAAAAAATCAAATAGTTGTAAACCACTATAATGATTTGGGTTTTACAGAAACAAACGGAAAGTGGGTGTTGGATGTAAATTCTTATTTGGAAAGAGAAACATATATAAATTTTAAATAAATATGAACAAAGAAGAGGCATTAAAAATTATTAACGACGTGTTTATTGATGTTTTAGATAATAAGAATATCATCATCAATTTAAACACAACCGCCAACGATGTTGAAGATTGGGATTCGCTAAATCACATTCAGTTGGTAGTCGCTATCGAAAAAAGATTTAATATCAGATTTAAATCCAGTGAAATTAGAAATTGGAATAATGTGGATGAAATGATTGAAAGTATTCTTACTAAATGATAAATAAATTTAATATAGATCAAGTATTTGAACACGATTTTATAATTGACAGTAAAATTCAAGATCTTTTCATCGAAATTTCAAAAGATAGTAATCCAATGCATACCATTGATGCGTATGCGATGAAGTTTGGATTTGAGAATAAAATTATGCATGGAAATATTTTAAATTCTTTTCTATCATTTTTTATCGGAGAGTGTTTGCCAATTAAAAACGTGGTGATTCAAAGCCAAAATATAGAATTCAAAAAGCCCGTTTACATAGATTCTAAAATTAAATTAATTGCCTTAGTGGAAGATATCGTTGAATCGGTTAACGTAGTTATTTTTAAGTTTAAATTTGAAAATATTAATAATATTGTTGTAGCAAAAGGAAGAATTCAAATTGGTATTTTATGAATATATTAATAACAGGTGGTGCTAACGGTTTAGGAGCCGAAATAACCAAACTATTGGCCAGTAATAGTGAGCACTTTGTATACTTTACCTATGCCAAGTCAGCTGAAAAAGCTGGTCTTATTGAAAATGCATATAAAAACACAAAGGCGATAAAATGTGATTTTCTTGATTTAAATGATATTGAAGCATTAGTATTAGAAATTGAAAATTATAAAATCGACGTTTTGATAAATAATGCGCATGTGGGTGAGGCGATAAACAAACATATACATAAAACAAAAAATGAAGACTTTATAGGTAGTTATATTGCAAATATTGCACCGGTTATTAGCATTACCAATGCTGCAATATTGTTTTTTAGGAAAAATGGGGGTGGTAAAATTATAACAGTTTTAACCTCTTTTTTAGAGGGGTTGCCTCCAGCTGGAACTGCTGTTTATTTAAGTACTAAAGCTATATTATTACAATTATCCAAAAGTTGGGCCACTGAAAATATTAAGTATAATATTAGCGCCAATTGTGTTTCACCATCTTTTATGATAACCGATTTTACAAACAAAACAGATGAAAGAATTATTGAAGAAATAACTAACAAACATCCTTTAAAAAAATTGCTATTACCACTGGAGGTTGCAGAGGTAATTAATATGCTTACTAAAGCAACTACACAGCTTAATAATCAAAACATAGTAATTAATGCTAGTTAAAAAGGTCAACGATATAGATTGGCTTAAATTAATATTTTTTTCTACCATATTACTAGTATTAAATACTAAGATTCAAGGTCAAATTTCTATTAATTCAAAAAAATATAATTTCATAAATAACGATAGAAATTTTTTAGAATTTGATAATCTTAACCTAAATCCATTCGTTGAAAAATTTAAAAACAATAAAAAATTTATAGTAGCGCATTTTGGAGATTCGCATGTTCAACCCGATCATTTAACGGGTTACATAAGAAAAGAGCTTCAAAACTTAAAGGGAGATGGAGGTCGAGGTATGATTTTTCCGTATTCAATAGCAAAAACATATTCGCAAGCAGATTATAAATCAGTATTTAGTGGTAAATGGCGGAGTGCAAATAGTATTCATAAAACCCCAAAAATTCCATTAGGTATATCTGGATTTTCTGCAACCACATCCGATTCAAATGCAAGTTTTAAGGTTCTTTTTTCTACTTCGATTTCTTCTCAAGGGGTATCCCTTTATATAACAAATATTGAAAGTAATTACGAAATTAAATTAAAATCAGGGAAAGATATAAATAATTTAGAAGTAATAAAGTTATCACCAAGTACAACCAGACTGAATTTTAAAATTGACAATAAAATAGATTCGCTTGAATTTTTATTTCATAAAAAAAGTGGCACCCATGATTCTTTAACCGTTCGAGGTGTATATCTTGATAAAGATACAACCGGAATCATTTATAATAATTTAGGTGTTGGGGGGGCTGCTTTTGAATCAATACTCAAACAAAAATATTTTGATGAAGAAATTATTAGTATTCAACCTGATTTAGTTGTTTTAGATTGGGGATCAAATGATATTTTATATACAAATTGTTTAGATACAAGCCTGCCAAAAACTATAATTCAAACAATTAATAGAGTAAGAAAGCTGTTGCCAACAACTATGATTCTGCTGACATCCACACAGGATATGAACAGAAAAGGAGTAAACATTAGTGTAGCAAGTGAGTTTTCAAAAATGATAAGAAAAATTGCATTTGATAATGGCTGTTTACTTTATGATTGGTACCGCGTGTCGGGTGGCGAAAATTCAATGATTAACTGGGTAACCAATCAACTTGCAAGAGAAGATAATATACATTTAACCAAACTTGGTTATGAGACAAAGGGATCGCTTTTATTAGACGCATTTAATAAAACTATAGATAGTGTAAAAAAGAATGGAGTCATTAAAAATTTAATTTTTGAAAATAGTATTTCAGATTATAATGATTTGCTTTTAAAAAATTGCATTATTACGCCTAAAATAAGCAAATACAAACCAGCTATTTATAAAAGGAAAAAAAACATAAAAAAGAAACCTTCAACAAAATCAAAAATTTCAGCCCGTAAGGTTAAGGTAAGTTCAAAGCAAAAAAAATAAGTTATCGTTAATATATAAATTTTTAATATATTTATATGGGCTACTTTAAAAATTATACAATAACAGCTTGATACTTTTGAAACTGACGAAGGTTAAGCAGATCCGTTAAAAAAAATTATGAAAAAGATATATTCTTTTATTTTTATTGTTTGTAGTTTATTTAACTATACGCACTCCTTTGCACAAGCTAATACAAATTATTATGTAATTAATGTAGGCGCTACTACTAGCGAAGCTGAAGCCTCAAAAAACGCCCAAAAGCTTACAAAAGAAGGTTACGCAAGTTCCTATTTGTGGATCCCAGATTTCGCTTCATTAAGTGGTGCCAAGTATTTTATGTTCTATATTGGCCCATTTAAAACTCAAAATGAATGTGAGGTAGCTGTGCAAAATTATCGTAAAAAAAATCCAACCGCCATTGGACTACTTGTGTCTAATGAGCCAAAGCGCGTTCAAATTGCTGGCATTGGTAAGGTTACTGTATTTGATAATGTTAAAGCGAATGTTCGTTTTAAAATAACCCCGCTACCAGAAGATATTAGCGGAACGCCCTACGCTCAAATATCCGTTATCATTAATAATAAATCATATTTAATTAAAAAAATTGCCGGTAATGCAGAATTAATTAAAACAAATAGGTATCGTGAAAAAGGGATACCTAGTCAAGCGAATGATGCTTGTGGTGCTTGGTGGGCTGGCTCTGGCACCTACTTTTATATTGTGAAATCATTAAATCAATATGTACTATACGAAGGCTGGCAGGAAGAGGGTCAAGAAGGATTTGATTTTCATTGGAAAAAAATAAATACTTTTTAAATCTACTCGAAATTCCCTCCAGCTAAATTAACACTAATTAAAAGCAATCGTTGGTCTTCAGTGATTTTAAAAGTATAAAAAAGATTTCCACCTGATTCAAATGGCGGCTCTCCATCATGTAAATCAATCATTTTTCTAGAAGAAAAATTAAGTATTAAAAGATCATTCTTGACTGTCCCTATAGTCTGACAACTACTTCCTTTATAGTTAATGGTTTGAGCGCTATAATATCCGTTTTGGTACAATTTTTCTGATACAATTTTTATCATACTATTAATAAAGGATACCGGAAATATTTTATAAAAATTTCCATAAAAATCACTGCCTGCCATTTCTTCACTAACATATTGTCTTACTACTTTTTTATCGCCCGCATAAAGTGCATCTCTAAAAATTCTGTAATGCTCCACCCAAGTCATGTAACTTCTGCTTGCTTGGAGGTCAGATTTATTTGCAATATTTTCCTGTTTTGAATTTAAATTTTCGTCCTGGCTAGTTGGTCTATTATCACATCCAAAATTTACTAAACTATAAAGTAGAAGAATAATAAAGGTTACATTATTTATTTTCATAGAATTGGTATTAGTTAAAATTTATACACAAAGGATTGCACAGTTGAATAGGTGGCTCCTGTAGTATTTGCTTTAACCCTCCAATACCAAGTGCCATTATTAGAAGAGGTTCCTGTATTAATACAAGCACTATTTGTTGAATAGGTTCCTCTGTTATTTCCAGTTAAGCTTGGATAACTTGAAGATCCGCATAAGCCCAAAGAATATGTAATGCCAGTAAATGTACTTGACCTTGACACCTCTAATTGATAGCTTGTAGCTCCTGAAACCGTAGACCAGGATAAGTTTAGTGTACAACAAGGAACGGTGACGCCATTAATTGGAGATAATAATACCGGAGGAGCGTTAGTCGCATTGGTGGTGAAATTTCGCACTGAGCCATAGCTAGTTCCCATAGTATTTGTTGCATAGCCTCTTACATAATATGTTGTATTAGGTTGTAATCCCGTAAATGTAAAAGTTGAACTGCCACTATTTATATCATTATAATTCCAGGTATCATAGTTATAACTATCATATGAAAGTATAGTTGGAGTCGTGTTTGTCCTGCTTAAAACAACGCCTCTTCTGCTCACATCATAACCGCCACTTGAACTAATGCTAACACCCAAATCCGCTGTTGTTTGCGTTATTAGTGAAGGAGTGTTGGTAGTTACTCCAATAGGTGCAGATGCTAATGATGTTAAAAAAGATTCTTCATTGCCAAGAACTTCTTTATAACCATAATATGATTCATAATACCTGGCATACGCTCGAACATAATATTTTGTATTTGGGGTCAAGCCAGTAATGCTTGATGTATAACTACCTATTCCTGTATTGATATCAACAACTGCATTATAGGAGTAATAACTTGTTATTGGACTTTTACTATAAAGTACTCCTCTACTACTTATGGTGTAATCCCCTTCTGACACCACGGTACCCCCTACATTTGCCGTGTTTGGCGTAATACCAGTAACAGTTGTAGATGTATTTACAACCGGAAGTCCGTCAGGCGTAGTAAATGTTTCTAAAGCTCCATAGCCTGTGCCCTTTGAATTTATTGCATAGGCCCTTAAATAATATTTGGTGCCCCTAGTTAAGCTTGTAATGTTTATTGTAAAAACGCCTGTTCCAGCGGATGGTGCGGTTCCTCTGGTGGATATATTAGCCGTTGTAGGCAATGTATTTGTGGTGCTATAACAAACCCCTACTTCCGTTACATTTGAAGAACCAATATCAGATATATTACCGCCGCTGCTTACTGATGTTGACTTAATATTGCTTGTATTTAAGGTAGTTAAGCTAGGTACTGAATTTAACTTTGTTTTAAATGTTTGAACTGGACCATATCCAGTCCCTGCAGAATTTGTTGCATATGCCCTTACATAATAAGTAGTGTTTTCAGTTAAATTTTGTAAGCTTGAATTAAAAGTCCCGGTACCGGTACCATCGGAGGTTGATGGGTTTAAGGTTGTAGGTGTTGTAGCTACACTACTATACACTACGCCCCTTGCTGTTACATTAGCGCCGCCATCATTGGAAATACTTCCGCCAGTACTTGCTGTATTGAAGCCAATATTTGATACGATTGTTGTTGTAAGGGTGGGCACCACTGTGGATTTAGTAGTTAAAGTAACTACCGATCCGTAGCCCGTTCCAACAATATTTGTTGCATAGGCTCTTACATAATAAGTGGTGTTTTCGTTTAAATTTTGTAAGCTTGAATTAAAAACCCCAGTTCCGGTACCATCGGAGGTTGTTAGGTTTAAAATTGTTGGTGTTGATGTTATATTACTATAGGCTACTCCCCTTGCCGTAACGGTAGCACCACCATCATCGGAAATATTTCCACCAGTGCTTGCTGTCTTGTATGCAACATTAGAAGGATCTGTTGTTGTAATAGTCGGTGTGAGTAAGGCCTTGGTTTTTATAGTAATTACTGAGCCATAGCCTGTTCCGGCAACATTTGTTGCATATGCCCTTACATAGTAAGTAGTATTTTCAACCAAGTTGGACATGTTTATTACATAAGCACCTGTACTATTTGAGGTTGCATTAATGAGTAAATCACTAATCGTTGGGTTGCTGTTTGTTCTACTATAACAAATACCACGAACAGTGATTGGTGCGCCAAAATCATTGGTGACATTGCCTCCTGTTGTTGCAGTGCTTGCTGTAACTAATGATGGCGATGCTGTTGTAACAGTTGGCGGCAATGCAGCGGTTTGAAATGTTTGTAGATTTCCGTATCCTATACCTGAACTATTTTTTGCATAAGCTCTAAAATAATAAATGGTAAATGGTTTTAGACCCGATATGGTTGTACTAAAATTATCTTTTCCCGAGCTATCAATTTTGAAAGCGTTAAGTACGGTTGGCATTGTTATGGTGTTCCAACAAATGCCCCTTTCTGTAACTGTAGCCCCACCATTAGAAAGTATATTACCGCCGACTATAGCGGTGCTTGATGTAATGCTACTTGCACTATTCGAATTTAATGATGGTGTATCTATTGGTGTTTTAAATCTATACTCATTTCCATATATTGTAATAGCACCACCCGAAGTACCCTGAACAGTGATATAAGCCCTTAAATTATAATTTGTATTTGGAATTAATCTTGTTACGTTAGAAACAAAAGTCCCAACACTTGTTTTATCATTCGTTTTACTTTTATTAGAAGTTGGTGTAGTTAAAGAGTCCCAACAAACACCTTGTTCTAAAATTGTATAATTACCAATATTCGCACTCGTTCCTCCAGAAGTAGCAGTTGTACCTTTAATATTACTAACCCCTTGCGTCGTGATTGTAATTAGATTACTCCCCCCACTTGGCGGGCTGTCTGTTTTTGTGCAATAGACCGTTCCAAATATTAAAATAATTAAAATGTAGAAAAGGGGTTTCATGTTTATTTGGTTTTTAAAACAATGGGTAAAATTAACCTTTAGTCACATCCATTATTGTAGACACTGTTATTTGAATGATAAAATTAGATATTATTATTTATATAATATAATTTTAATATATTTTTTTTGCTATATTGCCCAATGAAGAAAAAAGAAATTTATTTTATAGCGGTATTGTTGGGGGTTATGTCTATTTGTGGCTGTAACAACAATTCAGGTAATAAAAACGACACTCGTATAGGGTCCCAAAACAACAGTACCCAAAACTCCTATGAAAATTTAAAACCCTTTTTTGGCAAATTTTACCTTTCAGAAATTCAGGCTACTACAAAATCTGAAAACAGGAGTTTTTATATTGACAAAAATAATAATACGTGGTATGTATTAGCAAACGGGTTAGATATATCAGCATATTTAACAAAAAATAAATTAGAAAAAAATAATAATAATATAGAAAAAGCTAGTAGTGAATTAAAAAAAGAATTTAGCGAAGCGGATCAAAATAATTTAAAAAAATATTTTTTTATTAATACAATAGAAAATGAAACCTTGGTTTCAAAATTATATTTTGGAGATAGTGAATTATCTACTTTAAAGGCGAATTGTATGAATTTAAATATTAATGATGAAAATCTATTATTAGGATTTGGAAACATCCAGCTATCGAAATTAGAAAATACGAATTTAAATATTTCTACGGGTAAAGATTATAAAGCAAGCATTAGTAAAAAGGGTATGCTTGTTTACTTTACAAATTCAATTGGAGATTACGTCCTTTTTTTTAAGAATTCAAATTAATAAATTCTTAAGCTCTTTTGGGCGGAGCAATATGAAGATATTTAATAGTATCGTACCTAAAATATGACCAATTATAAACTTGGTTTTTCCTTTTTAAAAAACCGAATAAATTTTAAGATGGGGTTATAAAAAAAGCCCCCAACTTTCGTTGAGGGCTTTTGTGGCACCACCCGGGCTCGAACCGGGGACACAAGGATTTTCAGTCCTTTGCTCTACCAACTGAGCTACAGCGCCATCCTTTTTTCATCCACCCGCTCGCTTTTCAACGATTGGGTCGCAAATATAGGCAGGGAATCTTATAATTCAAAAAACCAAGCCCACATTATACCTAATATATTAGTACTCACAGTTTTTAGGGGTTCTTGCAAATGGAATTACGTCTCTAATATTTGTCATTCCGGTTACAAATTGTACCATTCTTTCAAATCCTAAGCCAAAGCCTGCATGGGGCACCGAGCCAAATCTTCTGGTATCAAGGTAATAGCTCATCTCATGTAATGGGATATGCATGGCGTTCATTCTGGCTTCTAGTTTTTCTAAGCGCTCTTCCCTTTGTGATCCTCCTACAATCTCACCAATACCCGGTGCCAAAATATCCATGGCCGCTACTGTTTCTTTACCTGGCTCACATCCATCATTCATGCGCATATAAAAAGCTTTAATTGCAGCAGGATATCCTGTAACAATCACTGGTTTTTTAAAATGCTGCTCCACCAAGTATCTTTCATGTTCACTTTGTAAATCAATTCCCCATTTAATATCGTA
>JBIIRW010000039.1:0-15984 GCA_044341385.1 Sediminibacterium sp.
AAGTCATGCGTCACGGAGACAAACAAAACAACTTAGGTCGTAAAAAGGCACACAGAGATGCCTTATTAATGAACCTTGCTTGTCAAATTATTACGCACAAGCGTATTGTAACAACATTAGCAAAAGCGAAAGCTTTAAGAAAATATGTTGAGCCATTGATTACTAAAACTAAAAAATCGGCGAACAAGGAAGAAATTATGCATAACCACAGAGTGGTGTTTAGCTATTTAAACGACAAAACTGCTGTTAAGGAATTATTTACAGTAGTAGCGCCTAAAATTGCGACACGTCCAGGTGGCTATACAAGAATTATCAAATTGGGTATACGTCCAGGTGATAATGCTGAAAAAGCAATGATCGAATTAGTTGATTTCAATGAAATTTACGGTAATTCAATCGCGACTGCAGCTGAACCAGCTAAAAAAACACGTCGTAGTAAAGCACCAGCAGCTCCTAAAAAGGCAGCAGCTGAAGCAGAAGCACCTACAACTGAAGCACCTGCTGCTACAGATGAAGCAACACCTGCTGAATAATGATCATAACTATTTGACATATAAGGCAAGACTTCAGTCTTGCCTTTTTTTTTGCCTAAAATGTGCTTAAAAGGCGGAATAAACAATATGTTCAAAAGTTATTATGGAAAAGTAAAAAATTGTTTCTTTTTTTGCATAACAAAACACCAATATAATGACTCCACAACCTGCAATTTTAGTTTTAGCTGATGGTAATGTATTTCACGGTCAAGCTTTTGGTAAAATTGGTACAACGACTGGTGAGATTTGTTTTAATACGGGGATGACAGGCTACCAAGAGGTATTTACGGATCCGAGTTACACGGGACAAGTCATTATCATGAATAATGTTCATGTGGGAAATTATGGTGTTAAATCAACCGACGTTGAAAGTAAATCAGTAAAAATTCATGGGTTAATTGGGCGCAACTTAGAAGAGAAGTACAGTCGTTTAATGGCAGATGGTAATTTGAATGAGTACTTAATTAATAATAATATTGTTTCCATTGAAGGATTAGATACAAGGGCGCTCGTGGCGCATGTACGTCAACAGGGTGCAATGAATTGTATTATCTCCTCTGATAATTTAGATGTGGCTGCTTTAAAAGCACAACTAGCTAAAGTGCCTAGTATGGATGGGCTTGAATTAGCGAGTACGGTGAGTACCAAAGAAGTGTATGAATTAGGCGATAAAAATTCAGCGATCAAAGTTTCTGTTTTAGACTTTGGCGTGAAAGAACATATTTTACAATGCTTGGTGGAAAGAGGCGCGCATGTAAGAGTGCATCCTGCTAAAACAGATTTTGCGACCTTAAAGGCATTTAATCCTACAGGATATTTTTTATCAAATGGTCCTGGTGATCCAGCGCCGATGGATTACGCAATCAAAACAATTAAGGAAGTGTTGAATGAGAAAAAACCAGTCTTTGGTATTTGCTTAGGGCATCAATTATTAGCACTTGCAAATGATATTCCAACTTTCAAAATGCACCATGGTCACCGTGGCTTAAATCACCCAGTTAAAAATGTGATCACAGGCTTATGTGAAATCACTACGCAAAACCATGGGTTCGGTGTGGATCCTGAAGCAGTGCGTAAGCATCCGAATGTGACTATATCACATGTGAATTTAAATGATGATTCTATTGAAGGTATCAAGTTGAATGATCGTCCAGCATTTAGTGTGCAGTATCATCCTGAAGCAACACCGGGTCCGCATGATAGCCGTTATTTGTTTGATGATTTTGTATCTTTAATGAAGACTAATTAATCTTGCAACCATAAAAGGATAATTGCTACTCAATTTATCCTAACATTTTTTAAGCATTTCAATTTTTAACTATGCCAAATATTACGATCATCAACGGGCCTAATTTAAATTTATTAGGAATGCGTGAGCCAGGTGTATATGGCAATGAAACTTTTGATGATTTTTTTGCGCAGTTGAAAAAAGATTTTCCGCAAGTTAATTTCACTTATTTTCAATCGAATATCGAAGGGGAGTTGGTCAATGCAATTCAACAATATGGTTTTAACCAAGATGGCATTATATTAAACCCAGCTGCCTATACCCATACTTCTGTGGCTATTGGGGATGCAGTAGCTGCAATTAAGACACCTGTTATTGAAGTGCATATTAGTAATGTGCATGCTAGGGAGGACTTCCGAAAAATTTCCCATGTAACTGCAAAGTCAGTTGGATCTATTGTTGGCCTGGGATTAAAAGGATACGCCTTGGCCACTGAGTGGTTTGTAGCGAATGCAAATAAATAATTTCTTTTTGTTGCGGAACTAAAAGAAGAATTTCTCAAAATCTTTTCGGTAGGAGATACTTACCCCTTGTCGATTACGACGGCCCAAACTAGATCCATTTATATCAAGGCTATTTCTATTAAATACAATCGCTCTTAATTTACGGTCCCTAGTTAAGATAAACTCAATATTTAAATCAGGCAACCATTGTAAATTATCATTCTGAATATTAGTACTACTGCGAACATTAAAATCCAAGTCACCACCCACATTAATAATTACTTTGTCATTTAAAAAGCTTCTGCCCAATTTTAAATTCACTCTTTGACGGTCAATTTTATTGGCGTTGATGGGAATGCCTGATCCAGTAGGGTCTAATAAATTTCCACTATTATAGACGGATGATCCAATATCAAATCGTAAGCTATTATCGCCGGTTACCTTATTCAATAAATGGGTCACTGATTTATTGACTTCTTTAGTTAACAATTGTGATATGGTATTGATGCCAATCGAAGTCATACTGTAGGCGTTATTACTATTGCCTGTACTAAATCCAACGGGCGCAAATGAGTTAAATACAATTAAGAAGGAAACCTGCTTTAAAATTTCATTTTCGTCTCTTTCTAATCTTGTGATGAATTGAGAAAATTCATTATCGGAGCTAATCGGATTTCCTTGCGGGAATGCAATGCTAAATTTAATGTTTGGTTGGAATAATTTGTTTCTTAATGCAGCAATTACATAAACACTTCCACGATACGATTTTACTGCGTTGCTAAAATTGGCGCTACCCACCAACTCATTTAAACTAATACGATCGGCAGTGTAACGGGCATCCACATGAATTTCGGCATCATATGGATTGCCAGTCCATTCAATATAATTTCCAATTTCAGGAATCAATTCAAATGGCTTTTTGATAAAAGACTGAAAGTTGAAGTCGTAATTTCCTGATTCTATATTATATTTCCCTCTGATGCTTAACGGCTCAATATTACCTGCTCTAATTTTTAGTCGACCATTTCCCTTCGCCTTGATGATATCTCCTGTTAATTCGTCTAAAATCACATCTATTTTGGTTTTATTGTTGGCCGATAGGTCTAAGTCCACTAATAAGTTGTAAGTAGGGATGTCTGCACTTTTTAGGGCGGTTTTTCCATATTTTTTAAATAATATAAAGTCATTGCTGCCAGCTTCCTTACTGGTGGTATTTGGAATATATAAATGGGAGCTATCGTTTACATCCGCATTGATGGTCATTTTAATATTTTCCTCAGGTCCTTTGATGGTCATAGCCGCTTTTCCAACTGCGTTACCATAAAAATAGATGTTGTCAGCGGATCCCATATTAAGCAATTCAATTTTAGGGCTACTCATTTCAAGGTCATAAGTCAAATGTTTGAAGCCCTCATTTAGTATTTTACCCTTAAATAAAGCCTTCCGATTTAGTTGATCAGTCAGTTGGATATTGCCAAAATCCATTCCTTCATTTGTAAATTGAATGGTCGCTTCTTTTATAAAATAACGAACCTTGGTATAATCTACTTTTATTGAAGCATCTTGAATGGAGGCAGATCCAAGTAATACGGGGTTTTCAATGCGCCCGCCGAAATGAATTTTGCCATCTGCTTCCCCCTCTAAGTTCGTGAGAACGCCACCAATGAATTGTTCCACCAAACTAAATTTAGAGTGGTTTAAATACAGTGTTGCATCTAATGGGTTAGTGCTATCCTTGGTGTTATAAGTACCTTCTGCTGATAAATTATATGCTTTGTTGGGAATGTCAAATGAAAAAGGGACAATACCAGTTTTATTATTATAAGCAGCATTTAAATTAGTCAGTCCTACCACTTCGTTGTTAAAGCTAAATTGATCAATGTTGATATCCGAACTGAGCTCAAAATTATCGAGTACATTTTTTAAATAAACGGTGCCATTGGTAACGCCTTCCAATTGCGGGTATCGGAAAAATAATTTAGTGATGTCGCCTAAAATAATATCATTGAGTTCTAATTGCAGATTATTGTCCTTTGCGCTAGTCAATAATAGTTCCTGTATTCCTTGTGAAAATTTTACGCCTTTTGCGAAGATGTTATTTTTTCGAAGTGAAATTTCACCACCATTATTAATATCCCACCTTTTTTGATTTAATAAAAAATAGGAGGGTTTCCACTTTATAGCTAGGCCATCGGAATAAGTATTTACAGAGCCAGCTAAATTTATATTCTGCAATGCATTATTACTTGTCGCAGTAATTTGGATATTGGATTTATCATTCGCTGTATGAATATTGATAATTGGGTCAACAAAGCTAAAGCTGTCCGTTATTTGGTAACTATTCGCTTTTACAAGTAAATGAATGGAATCCTTATTTCCATTTCCTGTAAATACACCGCCTTTAAATGCCATATCCTGCCATTGTGCAAATGGAACTGTGGCATTAAATTTTAGTGTTTTATTATCTGTATTAATCGCACCTTTTAAATTTAAGTTATTGAACCCAGAGAAAGAGCTATTAAAAATGCGAATAAAGGGCTCGATGTAATTCGTTTTAATTTGAATGTCAAATAATTGGTTGGCCGGGGTATTGGATGGTGCTGGTATGTAGCTTGGCAAATAGCGTTGCATAAAAAACTGGATACTTGCAGATAAATGGGAGATATTAAATTTGCCTGATATGTTCGCATTAATATCATCACTGGCAAGTCGTAAATATTTAATTCCCTTTTCAATAGTAGAATTCAAGGTGATTGAATCAAAACGAACCACTGATTGTTCCCCTTTTAATTGTCCATTGTAAAATTTAGCATAACCCATGAAGTTATCAATGCTATCTCCGTCAAAATTAATATCCAATAATCCCGTCAGTTGAATTTTATTTTTTGAAAATCCCAATTCTTTTAAATTGGTGTTTTGCAAATCGCCCACGGCATTTATCTTAGGCTTGGATTGGTTAAAATCAACCTCAATATTGCTAATAAAATTAATATTAGGGTCCTTAATCCGCAAGCTACCATTGTAAGCGCCTTTTTGAATATCGCCATTGGTCGTGATATTGGTATAATTATAATTGTTCCATGCAATGGAGTCAATATTGCCTTGTATATTGGTTTTTTGTTTATTCAGGTCAAAGGAGCTGCCTTTGATTTTGCCATTGAAATTTAATAAGCCTAAAGAGGCTATGTCAAGTAGTTTACCTGCATTAAAATGGCTTGTTTTTAACAGGCCCTCATAACTGGGTTCTTTATTTAATGGGAACTGCAATCTAATCTCTGTATTCGCATAGCCTAGGTCGGTGTTGAATTCCCCCTTGGTAATAAAATCGTAAACAGTGCCTTTAAAATTTCCAGCAAATAAAACGGTACCTAATTTTTCAAATTTTATTTCCTTAATATTTTTTAAAGTAGGAAGCCAGTTAGATAGATCCTTATAATTTGTAATAGCATTCACATTGTTAAAATCAATTAATGTATTTCTTAGACTAGGCAATCCTTTCATGCTAAAGCTGCCTTTGACTGTTGAGTTATTATAAATAGCATTTAAATCCTTAGTCTCAAAATCAGCCACGGTACCATTAAAATGGAAACTCAGTTTAACTTTTTGATCAATATTATTTAAGGTTGGTGTGAAATAGGCAATATCTTTAATAGCAATCAATGAATTTTCTAAGTGCGCTTTCATGGTCACATTTTGCACATAATTATTAAAATCTTTTTTAAAGCTTTTGAATTGCATTGCATAATAAGGGCCAATAATGCTATTGTTCGTTTTTAATGACAATTGTGCAAACTCCATTAATTGGGAAGTCAACTTAAATTGGGTGCTTAATTTTTTTATTTCAATACCGGATCTTTCCTTAACACTTAAATTAACTTTTGCAGTGATGGTATCCTTGGACAAAGTGGCATTATAAATTTGTGCATTTAAATCATGCATACGAATATGTGCGCCATCAAAATAGGGGACCGGTTTTTCGAAGCCATATTCAATTAAAAACTTTCCGTTGATTACTTGAATTTCGTTAGCTACTATATTTAAATCATTCGGGTTTAAATGGGCAGGGTTGGAATTAAGTTGATTGGTGTCCTTTTGAACAGTCGTATTTTTCCCCTCATAAGTATGAAGATTGATGAATGGCTTAGTGACGATTAATTGGTCAATAACAATTTGCTTTTTCGATTGGTTAAACATCTTGATGTTTAACAACAGGTTTTTTGCTGCTAATTCTGTTTTTTCACCATCCCATTGATCATCTAAAATAAAACGGAAATCACTTAAGTCTATTTTCTTAATATCTAAGCTGGATGATTTTTGATTGGAGCTGTCTTTATTCAAGTAGTCTAATAAGAATTGGTAGTTCCATTTTGGAGTTGTTCTGTTTAAATAAATTCGGGTACCTTCTAAGCCAACATATCGAATGACAGTCGCTGAATTAGAAAAGTATAAGTCAGTCAATCGAAGCTTAGCAATTTTCGAATAAACTAAAGTGTCGTTTTTTTCATCTTTGATCAGAATATCTTCAAGGTCTAATCTATCAAATAGTGAAAACCCTACATGTCCAATTTTCACTTCCGTTCCAATGGATTTTGAAAAACTGCTTGCAATACGGGTAATTAATTTATTTTGTACCCAAGGAAGCAATAATAGTATATAGCAAAATAGGAGTATTCCTACCACTGTAGCAATCACAATTCTCAGTATGGTAAGCTTGTTTTTTAGCAAAAAAATGATTTTTGTAAAAATACTAATTAAACCGGTATAATGTACTGATCACTAATACCCTGCGACGCTATCATCGCCTCTTTTATCGCCTGCAGCTTCAATTTTACCATCCTGCAATATTCGGATGCCATCCATGCGACCAAAATAGCCTCTTTGACTCACTTTATACCCTTGTTTTTTCAAGGCTTGTATAGTTGCATCTGGGAAATCGGCTTCCACTTGTAATTGATCAGGTATCCATTGATGATGAAAGCGAGACGCGTCGATGGATTGTTTTAAACTCATTTTAAAATCAATCATATTTATAAGGCCTTCATAAATTTGATTCGGGATGGTAGTGCCACCCGGACTGCCAATGGTTAAATATGCTTTGTTATTTACAGTAACTAAGGTGGGTGTCATGGAACTTAACATTCTTTTGCCTGGTGCAATGGCATTTGCTTCGCCACCGAGTGCACCAAACATGTTGGGAACTCCTGGCTTTACACTAAAGTCATCCATTTCATTATTTAATATAAATCCTGCGCCTGCGACAACGGTTTTATTACCATAGGAATCATTTAATGTGGTTGTAATCGCCACCATATTTCCTTCCTTGTCTATGACACTATAATGGGTGGTTTGTTCACTTTCCTTGGCTTGTCCAGCAATGGTATTTTTACTATTGCCAGCAACGCCAGGGACATAATCTTTCATTCTTTGATTGGCATAAGCGTCACTGATTAAAGTGCGTGTAGGAACTTTCCAAAAATCAGGATCACCCATATGCTCCGCTCGGTCGGCATATGCACGTCTTTGTGATTCCACCATTAATCCAACTGCCTCGGGCGATTGATATCCCATGGATGCGATATCAAATGGTGCGATCATTTTCAACATTTGCGCAATCAATATGCCACCACTCGAAGGCGGTGCAAAACTAATCACATGATGATTTTTATAATCAAATTCAATGGGTACTCTATTCTTTGTTTGGTAATTTTTTAAATCAGTCGTTGAAATAATTCCTGAACCATTGGCCATTTCTTTAACGATCAAATCAGCAGTAATACCTTCATAAAAACCGGCCAATCCATTTTGTTGAATGCGTCTTAATGTGGCTGCTAATTCTGGTTGAAAAATGGTATCCCCCTTCATCCATTTTGTTTTTTTTGTATAGGCAGATGGCGCGCTACTTAATTTTAATAATTCCCCCTTTACACTATTTAAACTACTAGCTTCTTTTTCAGTTAAAGCATGTCCATATTCGGCTAATTCAATTGCGGGCTCAAGTAGCTGTGCCATAGGGAGTTTTGCATGCGTATGAGCAACAAACATTCCTGATACACTTCCTGGGATGCCGGATGCCAATGGGCCTTCTAATGATTTTGAGGTTAAAGGATTTCCTTTTTCGTCCAAATACATATCTCTATTTGCTTTTGCTGGCGCTGCTTCTCTAAAGTCAAGCCCAATTAATTTGCCATTATTTGTTCTTGCCAACAAAAAACCGCCGCCGCCAATATTACCTGCGGCCGGATGTACAACCGCTAAGGCAAAATGTACTGCAATAGCAGCATCAAATGCATTTCCGCCATCTTGAAGGATGGCTGCGCCCACCATACTTGCTAATGGATGTGCCGAAGTTACGGCAGCATGATTGAATAACTTTTCTTTGACGGTTTCAAATTGATATGGGTTGATTCCGGGATGTGTTTTAAAGAAAATTTGGGCTTTTAAATAATTAAAATTTGTAAAAAATAACGTGCAAAAAATAAAGTGTTTCAAATGATTCATTGGTATTTTCTTTAACATATCGTATAATTATTGCAACAATTTACTACTATTTAATTATTCTTCAAAAATGATCGGGCTGTTGTGTAAAACTACTTGTTTTATAACTAGATAAAAAGCCAAACTTCTCGTATTTTAGTAGCATCGGAATTAGGCGTATTTTTCAGGTAGGAACAATTAATTAATGATGTGTACTTGTTCCTATAGTTTGAAAGAAGCCATTTAAAATTATTAAAATATAATCTATAATAAATGCAGCTATCGTTTAAAAAAATACTTTTTTTAATGCTTGCTTTCTTGTTATTGCAAACATGGAATAGCAATGCACAAAAATCAAGTACTGAGCTATTTTCCAAATTAAAAAAGCTGGATGTGGTGGGGAGCGTTTTATATATTGCAGCACATCCGGATGATGAAAACAATAGCTTTTTACCTTTTTTGACCAATGAGCGAATGTACCGTACCGCGTATTTAAGTTTAACCAGGGGTGATGGGGGTCAAAATTTATTAGGCAAGGAACAGGGGATTGAATTGGGATTAATAAGAACCAAAGAATTACTTGCAGCACGTCAGCAAGATGGTGCGGAGCAATATTTTTCAAGGGCGTATGAGTTTGGTTTTAGTAAATCAGCGGAGGAAGCCTTAGCTATTTGGGATCACCAACAAGTATTAAGCGATGCAGTCTGGGTGATTCGTAAATTTCAACCTGATATTATTATTGCGCGCTTTCCTCCGGATGCGCGCGCAGGACACGGACATCATGCGGCATCTGCAATTATAGCAAAAGAGGCATTTATCGCTGCGGCTGATCCAAAACAATTTCCAGAACAATTTAAATATGGGGTAACCGTTTGGCAAGCCAAAAGAATACTTTGGAATACATTTAATTTTGGCGGGGCAAACACGACCAATGAGCAACAACTAAAAATTGAAGTGGGTGGATACAATGCTTTAATTGGAAAAAATTATGGTGAAATTGGTGCAGAAGCACGCTCCATGCACAAAAGCCAAGGGGAGGGACGTCCGCGTCGACGTGGAAGTATTACAGAATTTTTTGATTGGGTAGCAGGAGATAAAGCGACTAAGGATATCATGGATGGGGTTAATACGAGTTGGACGCGATTGAATGCCCCGGAAATTCATGATGCTGTTACTGCAATTGTACAAAACTATAAAATAGAAAATCCTGAAAAATCAGTTAAGGATTTGGTACAATTATATAAGCTGGTTAATAATTTGCCAAGCTCTGTTTGGAAAACTTATAAATTAAATGAAATTAAATCCTTGGTGCAGGATTGTGCTGGCTTATTTATGGAAGCCACCAGTTCGCAGCAACAAGTTTTCCCCGGTAAAAATTTGCCTATGCAATTTAGTATGAATCAGCGCGCTAATGTGCAAGTTAATTTAGGGTTAGTTCAATTGCCAGGCAGAGATTCTATTTTTAATAAAAACATGGGGGTGAATCAGAACTTAGTTTGGGAGTATAATTATAGTATTCCATTGACCCAACCAATTTCACAACCTTATTGGTTAGTGTCTCCAAAAACAGAAGGGATGTTTGTGGTGAATGACCAACAATTGATTGGCCAGCCCGAAAATGACCCAGCCTTTACTTGCAAATTAAATGTGACCATCGAAAATCAATTATTTGATTTCCAAATCCCTGTGCAATACAAATATGTGGATCCTACCAAAGGAGAAGTGCATCAACCTATCGCGGTGGTGCCTGGACAGGAAATAAAATATGATAAGGAGTTGCATTTAATGAATGGCGAAAAGTCCATTCCGGTTAATTATCAAATCATCAATCATTTGGGAAAAAATGAATCAAAATCATTTACAGTTAGCGACCCTAATGTTCAGTTGCCAACACCTGCATCTGCAGTGTATCAAAAAACAATTCAATATGATCATATTTCTACCATTACTTATTTCCCAACTGCGACCACTACTTTAGTTAAGGCACAAGTTAATACGAAGGGGAAAAAAATTGGATACATTGACGGGGCGGGTGATAAAATACCGGAAGCGTTGGTGGAGTTGGGTTTTTCGGTGACCTATTTAAAGCCTACTGATTTTGTTGTAGAAAAATTAAAATCATTTGATGCCATCATTGTGGGTATCAGGGCGTATAATTTATATGAATACTTAACTACTGATAATGAGGAACTAAATAAATATATTGAACAAGGCGGTAATGTAATTGTTCAATATATAAAAAGTAATCAGGTAGGCTTGCAAAAAATTAAAGTAGGGCCCTATCCATTTATTGTAAATTCAGGTAGGCGTGTCACGCAGGAAAATGTTCCTGTGACATTTGCTTTACCGCAACATGTGGTATTAAATACACCTAATAAAATTACTGCAACTGACTTTGAAAATTGGGTGCAAGAACGCAGTACCTATCAGGCAGAAAATATAGATACTCATTTTGAAATGCCACTTGCGATGAGTGACAAAGGGGAAGCGCCTTCCAATGGTAGTTTATTAATTGCGCCCTATGGCAAGGGTAATTTTGTATATCTTAGTTTAACTTTATTTAGACAACTTCCTGCAGGTAATCCAGGGGCTTTTAAACTATTAGCCAACTTGATTGCCTTACCTAAACATTAGCCAATAAAAATAATACCATGCGACGAAATGTAAGTTTATTTACTTTATTACTCATTGGCCTTGGCATTGGCTGGATGATTAAGAATGTGAAAATTGGATTAATTATTGGGCTTGTGTTAGGCCTGTTAATTAGTGGTATTGGAACAAGAAGTAAATAAATCTAATCTGCCCTTACTCAGTAGTTGTAGTTGTGTTGTCGTTTCCGATCCACTTCATTTTTGTTGCTATGAAATAGGCAATCAATCCTAAGCTGATGACCACCAATCCACTTAACATCATTTTTGTTCCTGTTGAAATAAAGATACCTACCCATATAATAATGGCTAGCAATAAGGGAATTGGGTATAAAGGCATTTTCCAAGGAAAATAAGTTTTCCCTTTGCGGTTGACTAATAGCATTAATCCAATGGCTTGACCAATAAACTGGATCAAGATACGCATGGCTAAAATGGCATCAATCACTTCCTTTAATCTAAATAGTAAACTAAACGCAAAAGCAATACCGCCCAATACTAATAAGGAACGGTGAGGAAAATGTAGTTTGGGGTGAAGCTCACCAAAAAAACTAAAAAAGGATTTGTCCTGCGCCGCTGCATAAGGGATCCTGCTGTAGCCCAATGTGGCAGAAAATAAAGAAGCAAAAGCCACCATTAAAATTAATACAGTGACTAGTGCACCGGCTTTTTCTCCATACAAGGCTTTAATATATTCACTCACCACATATTTGCTGCTCATGATGGTTTCTAATGGCAATACACTAGCCACACTGATATTCATGGATAAATATAAAATGGCAATTCCAGTAATGGAGATAAACATACTTCTCGGAATGTTTTTACTAGGGTTTTTGATTTCGCCCCCTAAGTGACATACATTATAATAACCTAAATAACTATAAATCGTTTTTACACTCGCGAAACCTAAAGCAGCTACAAAACCATGTTGCATAGAAAAGCTATCATTAATATGTTTGATGGGTTCTAAAAATTGTCCATGCATCACCCCGCCAAAAATAATCCATGCCATGGTGCCCAAAACACCCACCCATAAAAACACGGATATCTTACCAATCGATTCAATTTTTCTATATAAAAGGCTAATCACTAAAATCACCACAGAGCCACTTACTATTTTTTCTTGAATGAAAGAGAAATTAAAAAAGTAACTCGCATATTGTGAAAATCCAATGGAAGCGGATGCGATCACTAATGGGGCTTGAATCATGGTTTGCCATACAAACAAAAAGCTCATCAATGGACCTAATTTTTTCCCGTAACCTTCCTTTAAAAAATGGAAACTTCCACCTGCTCTCGGAAGTGCAGCCCCTAGTTGTGACCAAACCATGGCATCTAAATAGGAGAGGATGGCACCGGCAACCCATGCATATAAAAAATAGGGCCCAGCCATTATTTGCGCAACAACACTCAATACCACAAATGGACCAATACCAACCATATCAATCATGTTGATGGCCGTTGCATGTAAAAGACTTAATTTGCGATCTAAATGTGGCTTTGCGGTACTCATGTATTTGCCAAGATAATAAAAAATCGATTAAAAATTTGAAAATAAATGGAGGCTCACTTTAATATTGCTACTTGGGTAAATCAATCCACCATTTATGAAGTTAATATTCGGCAATATACGCCTGAAGGAACTTTTAGTGCGTTTGAAAATCATATTCCAAGATTAAAAGATATGGGCGTGACCGTTTTATGGTTAATGCCCATTACGCCAATTAGTGAAAAGTTAATGAAGGGGTCCTTAGGTAGTTATTATGCCTGTAGTAGTTATACTAAAATTAATCCTGCCTTTGGAAACGAAGCTGACTTGTTAAACCTAATAAGGTGTGCACACGAGCATGACATGAAAGTGATTATTGATTGGGTGGCCAATCATACAGGCGCGAATCATGAGTGGATGGACAATCATCCAGATTGGTTTACGCGAGATGCCGCTGGTAATTTCATAGAAAGAAATGGCTGGGAGGATGTGGTTGATTTAAATTATGAAAATAAAGATATGCGCGCTGCATTGATTGGTGCCATGCAGTATTGGGTGCGCAATTTTAATATTGATGGTTTTAGATGTGATATGGCGCATTTAGTGCCTTTGGATTTTTGGCAAGCTGCTCGTACCAATTGTGATATGATCAAACCATTGTTCTGGTTGGCTGAATGTGAAAATGCAAATTATCATCCCACTTTTGATGCAAGTTATGCATGGGATTGGATGCATATGAGTGACAAACTAAATCAAGGTCAGGTAGCTATTAATGAAGTGTATAATGTGCTGGAAGGATATGTCCATTATCCATCGGGGGCATTAAAATTATTTTTCACGTCCAATCATGATGAAAATAGCTGGAATGGAACCGAATATGAAAAATATGGAATAGCCGCCAAGCCTTGGGCGGTGTTTACACATACTTGGAAGGGTTTGCCATTAATTTATAGCGGGCAGGAACTACCCAACCATCAAAGACTACAATTCTTTGATAAGGATTGTATTGCTTGGGGGAATGAGCCGGCATTGCATCATTTTTATAAAATACTTTCGCGTTGTCGAAAACAATATCCTGCATTAATTAATGGGGCCACTTATATTTTGCCCACCCAATCCAATAGGGTCATGGCTTATTTAAGGTATGATGCTAGTAATGTTTTATTGATTGTCCTCAACCTTTCCAATGAGATCCAAAAAATTTCCTTTTCCCATGAACTTTTGGTAGGGGAATTTATTAATGTTTTTTCTGGGCTTGCTTTCTCCTTTGATAAGGAAGTTAGTTTTGAACTCATGCCAGGGGATCATTTTATATATGTCAAATAGGGAGCTGCCCCAACACGCTAGTTTCTTTTAGATTGTTGGAATTCTACGAACTCCATCATTTCAGCCAAATTAAAGCTGCTTAAATTTTGCGCAGCAGCTAATCCTGCTTTTTGGGCAACCAGTACACCATATTTACAATCATCATATCCTTCAATCGCATGTGCATCTGGATTAATGGAAATAAGTACATCTTGTTGTAATGCAAGGTGTATAAAACGCCAATCCATATCTAATCGTCTTGGATGGGCATTTAATTCTAATACCACATTGTTATCTGCGCAAGCATCTATTAATACTTCATGATTCACCGGATATCCTTTTCGGCTTAATAACAATCTGCCAGTGGGGTGTCCTAAAATACTTGTATAGGGATTGTTCACTGCATTTAATAAGCGCATCATTGCTTTTTCCTCGGTCATTTTTAAATTAGAATGAATAGATGCAATGACAATATCAAAACAGGCTAATATATCTTCTGGGTAATCCAAGCTGCCATCATTTAATATATCTGACTCAATACTTTTAAATATAACAAAGGGCGCGAGTTTTTTATTTAGCGCGTCAATTTCCCTATGTTGGGCCTTTACACTATCAATCGATAATCCGCCTGCATAAAATGCCGATTTGGAATGATCGCTAATAATTAAATATTCATATCCTTTTTCGATGGCGGCCAAGGCCATTTGTTCAATGGTATGTACACCGTCACTCCAGGTACTATGGGAATGAATGATCCCTTTAATATCTTCTGGTTGTATGAGTTTGGGTAATTTATTATTTTTTGCGAGGTCAATGATGGCTGGAAGTTCCCTTAAAGGGGCTGGAATGAAGGGTAAATTAATTTGTTCAAAGATGTTTTTTTCTGAAATAAATGGGATTTTTTTTGAAAATAGGGGGTCAGATTCCCATTTTTCCAAAAATTCAGGGGAGCCCGATAGGGTAAAATCGGTCCAATAAAAATCAGAAATGTCGGTAAAATACCATCTGAGTTCAAATTTATCTGTACCAATACAACTTAAATATTTTTCATTTTTTGTACATTGAAAACTTTTTTCTGTTAACCAAATAGTTAATTCTTTTTCAGAAAATGTTGTTACAATTTCAAGATGATCTAAAATTTCTAATTGTCTTTTATAGCCACCTGAAATTGAAAATAAATCAGCGCCATTTATTTTTTCTGCTAATGCAATTTTTAAATTTTCAACAAGTGGAACTACTTGTTGAAATAAATATCTTCCTTGATGTTGTAAATAAAATACAAGTGCGTCTTGAATATTTTGTTGCGTCTTTGCACCGAAGCCTTTGTACTTTACTAACCTATTTTCTTCGCATGCATAAAGTAGTTCTCCAATACTTTCAATTTCCAATTCCTTCCAAATAGTAACAATTTTTTTTGGACCTAATCCTTTGATTTTTAAAAATTCAAATACACCTGTTGGTGTTTTTTCTATATAACTGTCAAGTAGGCTAAGTCGTTTAGAATCAATGATTTCGAGCACTTTTTGACCAATGGCATCACCAATGCCTCGTATAGAGAATAGTTGATGTGGCTCCATGTCAATTACTGGATCATTTAGTTTATCCAATGTAAAAGCGGCGTTCGAATAGGACTTAATTTTAAATGGATTTTCTCCATGTATTTCCATCAACTTACTGAGCAATGAAAAGTATTCGGCGATTTCGTAATTGTGCATATTAAAATGAATGCATTAAAGATAAGACAAAAAAAAATCCTCCCCGAAAATCGGAGAGGACCTTATAATCTATTTCTGCTGAAAGCAAA
>JBIIRW010000104.1:0-4625 GCA_044341385.1 Sediminibacterium sp.
TGGCTACATCATATACTTCTATGTTTAGTTTTTGATACCCCTTCACAATAAAATCAAAGTTCAGTTGATTAATAAATGGATTGGGGGCTAGTTTGATAAACTCATCTTTACTTAGATTAATAATATCAGTTACTAAATAATAGTAAGCTGCGCTCATTACACTTGTACAACCATTGGTCGTTGTTTTTGCTGTGTAGGATCCAGCGGTAGTTGGTTTATACTTTTGTGCGGTATCAGTAATCGCAGATCCATCTTTATACCATGTAGTTCCCGGTGCGCCTGATAATAAGAAGTTTGCAGTGTCTCTTGACAAGGTAGGGGCAGATGGTATACCGTATTTTTTTATTTGTATAGTATCTGATGATATAACACATCCTACACTATCGGTTCTTGTTACAAATAATTTTGTACTATCTGTAAAAGTTTTATTACTCGGGTTTGTCAAATCACTCTTAGTGCCATAATACCATTTAATTGAATCACCTTTATTGATATTCGTAATAGATAATTTAATAGAGTCGCCGTTACAGAAGGAATATTTAGTAGTATTAAAAGTGGGTTTTGAAATTCCAATACAGGTTGCTTGATATAATATTGCGGTTCTTTTTATATCCCAAAAATCAAACATAAGAAGTGCATTTTTAGTTTTAGTATAATTAGGATATTTTACTAATTGCATTTCGAAGAAATAATTTGAATCCACTTTTTTATTTGTTTCATGTATTATGTTTCTAATGAATTTCTTTTCCATTTTACCATTCACATATTGATAGTAATATCCAAGGGTTGGGCTTCCATCAATATAATATTTTGGATCAAGCCCCCAAACACCTGGTATCCATTCTGGCCCCTTATTATTTTCATCTATATCTAGCATGTGAGAGACCAAATCAACACCTCTGTCTATTCCATTATCATTAAAAAATTTGCTTGTAAGATCCTTTCCATTTAAACCTAACACCTTCCATCCGTATGCAAATTTAGGTTTATTAACTCTGTGATTATTTTGATAAAACCCGCCTAATATAATTTCTTCTTCTCCATCCATATCAATATCCAATTTATTTGCATACCTGAACGAGTGAACCATAAACCTAAAATAATCATCCCCCGCATTTTTAGGATTATCAGCACCTGATTTAGAATACTTTTCAGGAATTAAAATAGAATCTCTATTTATTTTAAAAGTGTTGAGTTTTTTAGTTATAAAATTATAATTTGCGAGCGTAAAGTTTGAATAGTCATAAATAGTATAACCATTTGATAGACTATCTAATGCTAACGCATAGAATTCGTTTTTATTAACTGCGTCAACTATATTAAAAACCGGGTAGCTGCTTATTGGTGGGCTAATTTTTTCATTCCATAGATTTGACAGATTTTTTTCTATTTCATAAAACTTTTTTAGCTTTTTATCATATTTATATACACTAATTCTTATGGACTCCCAGGTGTTGGTTGATATATTTATATATTTATCTTGAGATGATGCAATTATTTCATCTGCTCCGTCATTATCAATATCGGCCGCATACGTCGACATCACTCTAATATTTTTTTCATCTAAACTAAGCGTATCGAAACCCTTACCATTATTTATGAATACACGATCTGGCCAATTATCACCTATCATGTCAGTATTGTATATTCTATTACTATCTGCCCCATGATAATTACTAGTTAAATACATATAATCGCTAAGTCCATCTCCATTAAAATCTGCAAATTCACCATACCACATATCTCCTTTACCCTTAATCACATAATTTGTGTCTAAAACGTATTTTCCATTTTTATTTTGTAGAAATATGCCTTTAAGATATTCTCTAGTGATAGTGTTGTGAGGATGAAATTCAAATGTTAAATCCATTAGGCCATCTTTGTTAAAGTCAAATACTTCAATCCCTTGATTGGTTCCAACTTTTCTATCTCTAAAATTGCCTACATTACCGGAAGCCAATGTATCGATACCGCCATTATTCCTCTTTAACCACGAATAAAATCCTTCTGGAAAAACTAGAATACTATCTTTTACAATCCACTTTTGAGAATAGCCCTCATTAAAAAAACTAATAAAAAATACAAAGCAGATAAGAAAATACTTCTTCCCCATACAATAAGATTGTTAAGTTATTAAATAAGCTTTTGGGGTATTGTGAAATTACGATATAAATATTAACTGCTGAAAACAAAAAAGCCACCGGTATTCGGTGGCTTTAATTAATTCTATCTTTTGGGATGTTATTTAAGCTGCTTTAAAAACACTTTTCGGTATTCCACCTTCATGGTTTTGGAAACATGTACTTGAAAACCCAACAAACCACTCATTTTGCGCTTTTCAGGATCCTCATCTGTAACCTCACTCATTAATACACCATTAATATAGTGTTGCATGTGGTTGCCCCTAACGATAATATGAATATCATTCCAGTCGTTGGTTTTAATTTTAGCTTTTAATGAATCTGCATTTCCAACTGAACCTGTGATAGTAGGTTTAACATCCGTTTTTAAAAGGGCAATTTCGCCGCGCTTTGCTAAAAAGCCACGTCCGCGCTCCTCATAGTTTTGTCCAGTGTAAACATTGCCACCATCGATATCCGCTTGGTATCCTTTTAATGCGTATTTAATAGTAGGAAGCTCCTCGCTTCTATAATTAATACCACTATTGCCTTCCGCGCTTATGCGATACTTTGCTTTTAATTCAAAATCGGCAGGTAAGCTTTCACGGTAAATTAAAAAGGTATTTGTTTTAATCGGTGTTTGTGGCGTTACCTCTCCAACAAAACTATTGTCCTTTACTTTCCAAAATGTAGTATCGGCTTCCCAACCTGCCATGGACTTGCCATTAAATATTTTAACAAAGCCATCCTTCATTTGTTGTGCACTTGCTGTAAACGTATTACCCAACAAGCAAATGGCGATTAGGATTCGGAAAGTATTTTTTTGATTCATTTAATTTTAAATTAATTTTTATCTGCCATTTTATTTAACACCACAATCCTTCCAACTACGCGTAGCTGCAGATTGCGAAACTGCATCACAAACTTTTTGCGTATCCAAAGCTTCTTTAAAAGTAGGAGAACATGATTCACCGGTTTCAATGCTTCTTAAAAAATCAGCGGCTTGATGTACAAAAGAATGTTCATATCCAATACTTAATCCTGGAACCCACCACTTGTCCATATATGGATGATCACCATCGGTGATATGTATAGTTCTCCAACCTTTTAATTTTGATTCATCGGTGTTATCATAAAACTCCAATCTATTTAAGTCATGTAAGTCCCAACGAATAGATGCATTTGCACCGTTAATTTCAAAAGTATATAATGCTTTATGGCCACGTGCATATCTGGTAGATTCAAACAAGCCCAATGAACCATTATTAAAATGACACAAGAAAGAACAAGCATCGTCAATTTTTACATCTTCTACTTTTCCCGTTAATTGATGCATACGTTGCTTAACAAAAGTTTCAGTCATGGCAGAAACATCTTTAATGCCGCCATTCAACCACATCGCTGTATCAATACAGTGTGAAAGTAAATCACCCAACACACCCGAGCCAGCTACGGCTGCGTCCATGCGCCACAATCCTTCACCACCTTGCGGTAGCGCTTCGTTGATGGTCCAATCCTGTAAAAAGTTTGCACGGTAATGATATATTTTTCCAAGTTTACCTGAGTCAATAATTTGTTTTGCTAAAGTAACTGCTGGTAAACGACGATAGTTATACCAAACGGTATTTTTTACACCAGCTTTTTCAATGGCATCTACCATTAATTGTGATTCTGCTAAATCGCGCGCTAATGGTTTTTCACATAATATCATTTTTCCTGCAGCTGCTGCAGCGATTGCAATTTCAGCATGTGTATCATTGGGTGTACAAATATCTACTGCATCAATATCCGCGCGCGCGATAATTTTTCTCCAGTCAGTTTCAAAACTTTCATAGCCCCATTGTTCTGCAAATGCTTTTGCTTTTGTTTCATTACGAAAACAAACTGCTTTTAACACGGGTGTGTATTCAAGCTCAGGAAAAAAGTTAGGTACGCGACGATATCCGTTTGAGTGCGTACGTCCCATAAATCCGCCGCCGATTAATCCAATATTTAATGTTTTTTTAGTTGCCATATTTTTAAGAATTAAAATAGTGTGTTGTAAAAATTATTCTGCTTCATACCAACCATGTTGGTCGCGCACTTTAATCATTGATGCTAATATATCATTCCATGTTTGTTGTTTGGTCATTACTTCATTCGGGAACATACAACCATCCCAACAAATATGTTTAAACGCTTTTGTTAATGCACCATCCTCATTGCGTAACCAAAATCCTGCATGCTTTGCAATATCTAATTTACCATTTGGATCAAGGGCTTGACAGTGACGACCTGTTTTATCATGCGCACCGGTGCCATGTACGGTTCCGTCGTTTTGTGCAACATGAAAATCAAGTGTCCAAGGGCGTAACGCTGCCGTTAATTTTTTTAATCCAGCATCTAAGGTTGCTTGATCATTCCAATCAAAATTTTCTGGTAAGATGCGATCCTGTGGACTATTGTATCCTAATAAATATAAAAGCGTGTGTGCCATATCCGCTTGGAATCCAATGTTTGGACGAT
>JBIIRW010000105.1:0-4595 GCA_044341385.1 Sediminibacterium sp.
GATCACTTTCCCAAATATGGATCCCAGGTACTTTTGCTAATACTTGACGCATGGTATTGTTGGCAATATTACCCTGCACATTTTCAAGAACAATTAAAGCATTCTTTTTCCCAGCATAAATGGTAGTGCCAACAATTTCTGGCAGTTGTTGGTAATCACTTTTGCTGTTTCTACCCACTACGGTTATGTCAGGTAATTTTTTCCATTCCAAGCTGTCCTTAGTTTTAACTTGTGCACATAGTTCTTGTGCCAGCATACAGACTAAGGCTATGGAAATGGTTATTTTTAGGTTCATACTTTTAGGAGCGCAAAAGTAGCAACTCTATAAATTGCTCATTTTTGAAATAAGGAAAAGTGATTTATGTTATACGGAAAAATAAAAAGGAGTCCTGAAAATCGGGACTCCTTTTTGGATAGAATTTATATTTAATAAATGGTTCATTTTAGGTCAAATAAAAGAGCCAAATATTGCATTTGGCTCTTTTATGATTATAAGTAGTAAAATATAAAAGAGGTTTATTTAAGTCTTTTATATTTTTATAAAAAGACTTAAATAAATAACAACGCGTCTCCGTAAGAGAAGAAACGATACTTATCTTTAATTGCTTTTTTATATGCTTCCATGGCTAATTCATATCCTGCAAAAGCGCAAGACATAATTAACAAGCTCGTTTTTGGTAAATGAAAGTTGGTCACCAAGCTATCTGCAATATTAAAGTTATAAGGAGGGTGAATAAAATGATTCGTCCATCCTTCCGCAGGTTTTAATAAACGTTGCGCAGTTACGCTGCTTTCCATTGCACGCATAGCTGTTGTTCCAATGGAGCAAACGCGACGACCATTTTGCTTTGCTGTATTAATGATGCGACAAGCATCTTCGTCAATCTTAAAATATTCAGCGTCCATTTTATGTTTGCTTAAATCTTCCACTTCAATAGGGCGGAAAGTACTTAAGCCAGTATGTAAGGTAACTTCCGCAAAACGGATACCTAAAATTTCTGATCTTTTAATTAATTCCTTGCTAAAGTGTAATCCAGCTGTAGGTGCAGCTACGGCACCTTCATACTTTGCATAAACTGTTTGATATCTTTCTTTATCTTCTTCGTCTGGCTTACGCTTAATATATTTAGGCAATGGGGTTTCTCCTAAAAATTCCAACATGTTTCTAAATCCATCATCATCACCTTCCCATAAAAAACGAATGGTACGACCACGGCTAGTGGTGTTGTCAATGACTTCGGCTACCAATTCTTCGTTTTCGCCAAAATATAATTTGTTTCCTACACGAATTTTTCTTGCGGGATCAACAATTACGTCCCATAAACGATTGGGCTTATTTAATTCTCTTAATAAGAAAACTTCAATCTTGGCACCTGTTTTTTCCTTGCGACCATACATACGTGCAGGAAAAACTTTGGTGTTGTTCACGACAAAAACATCTTTGTCATCATAGTACTCTAATAAATCGGAAAAATTTCGATTCTCCATGTGACCATTCTGACGGTTTACAACCATCAGTCTGCTGTCTTCTCTTCGCTTGGTAGGGTGTTGTGCGATCAAATTCAAAGGTAGGTCGTACCTAAATTGGGAAAGTTTCATTTGTGTCTATTTTTGGGTGATAGCCACATTAAGTTTACTACAGCCTTACGGGGCAGTTCGCTTCATGTTACGGCATGAAAATTATGGAGGCAAATGTACGACTTTAGCATTAATTTTGCGGACACAACATTTGTACCTAAAATTGGGCAATTTATACAAAATCACTAGATTTGCAAACAATTGTTAGTTTTGGTCCGGTGTTGATTTAAAACAAATTATTCTATGTTGAAAGCTAAATGGTGGAAAGTTTTGTCATTTTTTCTTTTGTTGTACACCTGTACCTACGGATTCATTGTTAAAATTCCAAAGTTGGATGATCGCATGCGTGAATCAATTCGTAATATGTTTTTTCATGTGCCTATGTGGTTTGGTATGATGATATTATTTTTTGTCTCCTTATTTTATGCCATTAAATATTTAAGATCAGGTAATGCTGTGCATGATGTTTATTCCTATGCTTATGCATCCATGGGTTTGGTATTTGGAATTTTAGGAATTATTACGGGTGCTTTTTGGGCCAACTATCAATGGGGAAGTCCTTGGGTAGGTGATCCAAAACAAAATGGGGCAGCTATTGCATTACTTATCTATTTTGCCTATTTCGTTTTAAGAGGAAGTTTAATTGATATGGAAAAACGCGCAAGATTATCTGCCGTGTATAATATATTTTCCTTCTTCATGTTGTTCCCTACTTTATGGATTTTACCAAGATTAACAGAGTCCTTACATCCTGGTGGGCAGGGCAGTGAAGGCAATCCTGGGATCAATGGAAAAGATATGTCTGCAAGTATGCGCACTGTTTTTTATCCAGCAGTCATCGGTTGGACTTTATTAGGGGTATGGATTAGCACTTTACATATTCGTTATCAATTATTAAAATTAAAGAAGGAAGAATTATTATAAAAATTAACAATCTAAATCAATTCAAATGATTTCTCTTTTACAAGCAATGACGGCAAATAATTCAGACAACTTGATGTTGCGCGATGGTAAAATATATTTAGTAATGACTATCGTTAGCATCATTTTAGTGGGCTTATTTATTTATGTGGCAAGCATCGATAAAAAAATAAGTAAGTTGGAAAATAGCGCAAAAGATTAAATTTATTTAAAACAAATACATATGTCAGACAATCAGCCTTACAGTTTTTTTGAAAGCGTTGAAAAAAGTTTCGACAAAGCTTCTAAGTTTACAACCTGGGAGCAAGGAATATTAGATCAAATTAAAGCTTGTAATAGTATTTACAGCATGCGTTTTCCAGTAAAAATGGATGACGGTCATATTGAAGTAATTGAAGCATATCGTGTACAGCATTCACAACATAAGTCACCTTGTAAAGGGGGAATTCGTTTTAGTATGGCGGTGAATCAGGATGAGGTAATGGCATTGGCTGCTTTAATGACTTACAAATGTGCAATTGTAAATGTTCCTTTTGGTGGTGCGAAGGGAGGAATTAAAATTAGTCCACGTAGTTTAAGTGCGTATGAATTAGAAAAAATAACCAGAAGATATACTTCGGAATTAGTGAAGAAAAATTTTATTGGTCCAGGTATTGATGTACCTGCACCTGATTATGGAACTGGGGAGCGTGAAATGGCATGGATTGTAGATACCTATCAATCTTTAAAACCCGGTGAAATTGATGCAGCTGGTTGTGTGACTGGTAAACCTATTTCTTTAGGGGGTGTTCGGGGCCGTAAAGAAGCTACGGGCTTGGGTGTTTTTTTTGGCATCAGAGAAGTTTGCTTGATGGAAGATCAAATGAAAAAATTAGGACTTACTGTTGGTGTTCAGAATAAAAAAGTAATTGTGCAAGGTTTGGGAAATGTAGGTTATTATACTTCTAAATTTTTCAGAGAGGGTGGCGCTAAAGTTATTGCTATTGCAGAATTTGAAGGGGCTATTTATAATGCGGACGGATTAAATGAGGAAGATGTTTTCCAACATCGTAAAAAAACTGGAAGTATTTTAAATTTCCCAGGGGCTACTAATATTGCGAATAGTGCAGATGCTTTAGAAATGGAATGTGATATTTTAATTCCAGCAGCATTGGAAAATGTAATTGATAAAAATAATGCGCCAAGAATTAAAGCAAAAATAATTGGGGAAGCGGCGAATGGTCCATTAACGCCAGCAGCGGATGAGGTTTTTGTAAAAAAAGGAATTTTAGTTATTCCTGATATGTATTTAAATGCTGGTGGTGTTACTGTATCTTATTTTGAGTGGTTGAAAAACTTAAGCCATGTAAGATATGGTCGTTTGGAAAAAAGATTTACAGAAAATGCGAATATTAATATTTTGAATCAGATGGAGGAATTGACTGGTAAAAAAGTGAACCCTTCTGAAAAAGAAATTATTGCACATGGTCCAGATGAGATTGATTTAGTGCATAGTGGATTGGAAGAAACAATGATTAATGCGACGCGTGAAATTATGGACATATGGAAAGCAAATCCTGCGATACCTGATATGAGGACAGCCGCTTATGTTTGTGCCATTAATAAAGTTGGAACTTCTTATGCTGAATTAGGCATCTTCCCATAACCTGAATTAATATTTAATATATATACTCGGGGAAATTTTGCAATGGTTGCAGTTTCCCCGTTTCTATTTTAGCACCCAATGTTTGATGTCCATTGGTGATAATTATATAGGTTGCTTTTAATACTTGTTGGTATTGTAATATTTGTTGCAATGTTTTTTCGCCAATCTCCACCCTTGCTTCCTTACATTCAATAATCATCCAAGGGGTATCTTCTTTATATACGACAATATCAAAACGTTTATTTAATTCTCCTAATTGAATGGTTTTTTCAACGGCAATTAAACTACTTGGATAGTTGCAGGTTTGTACTAAATATTGCAAGGTATTTTGCCTTACCCACTCTTCGGGTGTGAGGATGACCCAAGCTTTTCGAAAAGGATCAAATATTTGATCCTTGCCTTGCACCTGCTGTAATTTAAAGGGATAGGTAGGGTAAATTAAGGCTTCCAT
>JBIIRW010000040.1:0-15810 GCA_044341385.1 Sediminibacterium sp.
AAAAATAAGAAAATTAGCACCCGCTCACCCAGGCGCAATATTAAGAGAACTTTTTATAAAGGAATATGCATTAACCATAACCGAGGTAGCCGATGGAATTGGTATTGCAAGAGTTAATTTGTCTGCAATTGTAAATGAAAGAGCAGGCATTAGTCCTGAATTAGCAATTAAACTATCAGTTGCATTTAACAATACCCCAGAATTTTGGATAAACTTGCAAAGCAATTACGAAATGTGGTATGCAGAAAAAAATGTAAATAGGAAAAAAATTAAGCGCTTTGTTGCAGCTTAATAAGTTTTGTAAAATGGAGGTCACAAATTGTGACCTCCATTTTAGATAATATGCTCAGTTATCTGCTTTTCACTTCTTCAAAGGCTTCATCATAATCGGGGCGAATAGTGCCCATGATACGATCCCAGAATAAAAAGTACAAACCATAATTACCTTTAAAGTATTTATGATGTTGGTTATGGTTTACGGATGTATTGATCCACTTACCAAACCAGTTTTTACTAAAACCTTTTGGATATAATTCCCAACCCAAGTGACCATACATATTATATATAATGGATAAAAGGAAAAAGATAATCGTATGAGACCTATGCACTGGAATTGTAAATAAAAACACAGCAAAAATACCAACTTCAACAATTGCTTCTAAAGGATGAAATGCATAAGCAGCCCAGGGGGAAGGGTTGGTTGATTTATGATGTACCAAATGCATTACATTAAATAAACTTTTATGATGCATAATACGATGTGTCCAATAAAAGTAAGTATCGTGCATCACAAACATAATTGGAAATGCTAGAAAATAATAAGCCCAGCCATAATCACTTACATTTTGATATAAAGTGGTGTATGGTTTAACTGCGGGATTAAAAATAAAAAAAACGGGAATGAATGCAAACAATAACATTGTGAAAGTACTGTACCCAATTTCACGCAAATAATCACTTTTCTTAGGAAACAACAATTGTATTTTTGTATGAACTATTTTATTTTTTAATACAACATAAAATAATAAAAACACAAGCCCGCCTAGCAAATAATACCTTGTGGCAATATTTTGAAGTACAAGAAAATATTTATCAAATTGAATGTCCATTATATAAAGCGAAGATAGTAAAAATTAAAATTGGCTTGCGAAAAGTGCGTTGTATTTATTTCAACCCGTTTGTAAATTCCGATTTTAAGATCGTAATATCTTCTATAATACGATTTATTTCTACGGGTAAGGTGCCGTTATATACCCCTCGAATACGGCGATGCTGATCTACTAGAATGAAATTCTCGGTATGTAAAAACTCATTGCCTGATTGGTAGTACCCTACCGTATCTCCTGCAAAATATTGCTGTTTTGCCAAACCATATATGGCCATTTTATCCCCGGTAAGCAAATGCCATTTTGCAGCGTCTACTTTATTATCCAATGCATATTTGTTTAACACCTTTACATCATCTGTTTCAGGAGTGACGGAATGAGAAAGTAATAATATAGAAGTATCATTTTTAAAAGCCTCCTGCAATAAATGCATATTGTTGGTCATTTTTGGACAAATATTTCGACACTTGGTAAAAAAGAAATTCGCAACATATATCTTTCCATTCACTAAATTTTCATCAACCACTCTCCCATTTTGATCTAAAAAGGAAAAGGAAGGAATGGTATGAATATGTTGATACGCGCTATCAGTTTGATTAATCCATTCCGGCGTCCAATCAGGTTGATTAAAAAAAGGAAGCGTGGCTAAACTATCTTTTATTTGCTCCGTATTTTTATTGGTCGCATTATTACACGCAACTAATACCATTAAACAAAAAATAAAATAGCTCAAATATTTTAGCATGCCCATTTATTTTACTTTAAAATCAATTGAATCCTGCGGGGTCATACATAATTTCAAACCAATCAAACCATAGCGCCTACCTTGTTTCACCACATAATTAGCGCGAATGTTTCCGTTTTCCCACCACATTTTTTGACTCCCGTTTTCATAGCCCATTTTATAATGAAAGGCTTTATAGGGCTGACCATTTCGATACCATTCATTGGCAATGCCTTGCAGTTCCCCATCCATAAAATTAAATTCAAATTTAGGCTGACCATCTTCCCAAAAGCCAACATGCTTGCCAACTTTTTTTCCAGCATGATAAGTTCTATATTCCGCTAACTGATTATTGCGATACCATTTTTTAAACACACCCTCCTCTATACCATTTAAATAACTTCCTACAAGTGAAGAATCGCCATTTTCATAATGATCATAAATATAACCACTGTATTTTTTATCTTGATAGTAAAGGGTATCCTGATGAAAGGATAAAAATTGTTCGTTGCGATTTAAATATTGTTTGGGTAAAACAATTTCAGTTTGCAAAGTATCAGATGCAACTGGAACATCAAATGAATGTGTTGGATCAATATTATTACATGCTTGAACTAAAATACAAGCCAAAATAAGATTGATATAAAATAGTCCTTTCATTTATTGTGAAACAGTACCAGGCGTTCCGTAATAACCTGAACCATTAATATAGGGGTCCGTGTTCGTAATATGATAATGATAAATGCCAGATGGAAAATCAGTAGTAACTGAAGTATGTCCATGATAGGCATCTAATTTTGAATTATCTACCAATGCCCCATTTTCCTCAGGTCCATATACAGGGAAGCCGTCTAATAAAAATCCCAATAAGGATGATTTTGTTACTTTAACCGTGGTTAAATAAAGTGGCTCCACATGATAATGATATTGTCCAGTAGGTGCAGGGTGACCCCAGTAACGATCAAAAGAAACTATTTCACCTGTTAAAGGTTGATTGGGACCAGCATATTGATTAAAAAAAGGAACCCCATTCAATGAAACACCAATGGCGCCTAAGGGTGTAGGCAAATGATTCGTAGCCACTTTAGGAGCTACTGGAATTTTAAAAATGTAAGATTTTTCAGCAATTGAATTTGGATTTTTTGCAAAATTATATCCGCCAAAAGTAGTGCCTGAAAAATTATCGTATAGGGCATTCGACGTTGCGTAGTAGGAGCTTTTATGATCAGGTGCACCATTTGATTTTATGGTAATATACGTACCATCGGAAGTGATGCTGGTTGCGCCATATATTTTTTTATATACATCAGGTACTGTGGCGCTCACTATTGGCGTAGTAGTATTAGTTGTAGGTGTAGTCGTACTAGTTGTTGAGCTTTTAGAACAAGAAGTAACTAAAAAGCTTAACATTAAAAGATAGCTTAACTTATTTGTCATAGGGGAAGGTTTGTGAATTAGATATGAAAATAATAATAAAGTTTAAATCAAGTATATAATATTAACAAATCAACATAAATGCTTTTATGATTTATATATGAACCATTAAATATTAGATGATTTGAAATTGTAAATCCTTCGGAGCACTAAAGATTTTCAATATGCTATTAAAAAAATGTCTAATTACTTATTATCATTCAAAGGAAAGATTATAAAACAAAACACCCCGTATCCAGAATGGAACGGGGTGGTCAAATATGATGAAAGTTGGATTTTACCAACCGCTAATCGCTAGTATTTCTTTGGTGTGATCCTTGGTATCTGGCTTCTCAATGATAAAGCGCACCATCCCAGCTTCGTCAATTAAAAATGTGGTTCTTGTTGTGCCCATATAAGTGCGGCCCATGAACTTTTTTTGACCCCATAAATTGTATTTATCTACAATTTTTTTGTCCTCATCTGCTATTAAAGAAAACGGCAAATCATACTTTTCGATGAATTTTTCATGGGATTTAACCGAATCTACGCTCACCCCTAGAACTTGTAAGCCTTTCTTAAGCAATGCTTTATAGTTATCGCGTAAATTACAAGCTTGTGCGGTACATCCTGGTGTATCGTCCTTTGGGTAAAAGTATAAAACTAGCTTTTTGCCCTTAAAATCAGCGATGGATACCGTATTGCCATGTTGGTCAACACCTTTAAACTGAGGCGCTTTAGCCCCTTCTTTGATAACTGCCATAAACTTGAATTGGCTGTGAAGGTAGCATTTAAAAAGGACAAAAATGTTTAGGGTGTAAAAGGGAGCAAATTCAGGTAAAATTTGTAGTTTTGCGCAATTTATATTTTTGTAGCCATGCCCAAAGACACATCCATCAAAACCGTATTAATTGTAGGTTCTGGACCCATTATTATTGGTCAAGCCTGCGAATTTGATTACTCTGGCTCTCAAGCCGCAAGGTCATTGAAAGAAGAAGGAATTAAAGTGATCTTGATTAATAGTAATCCAGCTACGATCATGACCGATCCAATGATGGCGGATAAGGTTTATCTATTACCATTAAACGTGGAGAGCATTGAACAAATTTTACAAGAGAATCAAATTGACGCAGTACTTCCAACGATGGGTGGACAAACTGCATTAAACTTATGTAAGGAAGCAGATGAAATAGGATTATGGAAACAATATAATTGTAGAATGATTGGTGTGGATGTAGCAGCGATTGATTTAGCAGAAGATAGAGAACAGTTCAGACAATTAATGGTGAAAATAGGAATTGCAGTTGCGCCAAGCCGAGTAGCGAATAGTTTTTTAGAAGGAAAAGAATTTGCACAGGTGATTGGATTTCCATTAGTAATTCGTCCATCATTTACCTTAGGTGGAACAGGTGGCGGATTTGTACATGATGCAAGTGAATTAGATGCTGCATTAGAAAAAGGATTAAAGGCCTCCCCTATACATGAAGTTTTGGTAGAAAAGGCAGTACTAGGATGGAAGGAATATGAATTAGAATTATTAAGAGATCAAGCAGACAATGTAGTTATTATATGTACCGTTGAAAACTTGGATCCAATGGGCGTGCATACCGGTGATTCAATCACAGTAGCACCTGCAATGACTTTGAGTGATACATCGTTTCAGGACATGCGTAATAAAGCAATGTTGATGATGCGCAGTTTGGGAAATTTTGCTGGCGGATGTAATGTGCAGTTTGCACAAAATCCAGTAACAGAAGAATTGATTGCGGTTGAAATTAATCCACGCGTTTCACGTTCCTCTGCCTTAGCATCAAAAGCAACGGGTTACCCCATTGCAAAAATTGCAGCTAAGTTGGCGATTGGTTATAGATTGGATGAATTAAAAAATCAAATCACACAAACCACTTCTGCCTACTTTGAACCTGCTTTGGATTATGTAATTGTAAAAGTACCTCGTTGGAATTTTGACAAATTCAAAGGAGCAAATGATACCTTAGGTTTGCAAATGAAGAGTGTGGGTGAAGTAATGGCGATTGGAAGAAGCTTTACAGAAGCAATCCAAAAAGCTTGTCAAAGCTTAGAGAATGAAGCGATTGGTTTAGGTTATTATGGAAAAAGCTTGATGAAGAATGAGGAATTAATGGAGTATATTAAAGTACCCAAGTGGGATCGTATATTCAGAATCAAAGATGCTTTAATGCAAGGATCAACGGTTCGTTCTATTGTAGCCGCTACTGGTATTGATTCTTGGTTCTTATATCAAATACGTATCATCTGCAATATTGAAAAAGAATTAATGAACCACGATATTAATTCTATCCCCACTGAATTAATTAAGGAAGCGAAACAAAATGGATTTAGCGATATGCAAATTGCGAAAGTATTAAAAGGAAACACCAGTGATGATGCAGTGTATGAGAAAAGAAAAGCATTAGGCATCACGCGAGTTTATAAAATGGTGGATACTTGTAGCGCTGAGTTTGAAGCAAAGACGCCGTATTTTTATTCCACTTTTGAAAACTAAATGATCACCGCTTTAATAAAGCTTTAATATAAAAATATGAAAGTAAAAGATATCGTGATGCTTAATGAAAAAGAAACCAGAGCTGGATTTGGCGAAGGTATTCATGAGCTCGCAAAACAAAATAGTGAAGTAGTTGTGCTTACAGCTGACTTAGCTGGCTCCTTTAAATTAGGCCCATTCATCAAAGAATTCCCTGATCGTTTTATTGAAGTGGGTATTGCAGAAGCAAATATGATTGGCATTGCAGCTGGATTAACAATAGGTGGCAAGATTCCTTACACAACCACATTTGCCAACTTTAGTACAGGAAGAGTGTATGATCAAATTAGACAAAGTGTTGCCTACTCAGATAAGAATGTAAAAATTTGTGCATCGCACGCTGGATTAACTTTAGGAGAAGATGGAGCTACGCATCAAATATTAGAAGATATCGGATTGATGAAAATGTTACCTGGCATGACTGTTGTGGTACCTTGTGATTTTAATCAAACAAAAGCGGCAACGAAAGCGATTGCTGATTATCAAGGTCCGGTTTACTTAAGATTTGGTCGTCCAAAATGGCCCAACTTTACCAAAGAAGATGGTTCAGATTTTGTGATTGGAAAAGCACAAAAATTAAGCGACGGAAAAGATATCTCCATTTTTGCTTGCGGTCATTTGGTTTGGAAAGCGATTGAAGCAGGTAAATTATTAGAAGCAGAAGGCATCAGTGTTGAAGTAATTAACTTACATACCATTAAACCATTGGATGTGGACGCAATTGTTGCGAGCATTTCAAAAACAGGTTGTGCAGTAACTGCGGAAGAACATAATGTAATTGGTGGTATGGGTGACGCTGTTGCACAAGTAGCAGCAAAACATTGTCCAGTGCCCATTGAATATATTGGCACCCAAGATACTTTTGGTGAGAGTGGCACACCGAATCAATTATTAGCGAAGTATGGTTTGGATACACCGAATATTGTTGCAGCAGCTAAAAAAGTATTAGGACGTAAGAAATAATTAAAAAATAAATTACAGCCCAAACAAAAAGATCCTTCGAGTAATCGAAGGATCTTTTTGTTTAAAACCTATGAGGTTCAAATAATGATCCGTTAGATTTAATGAAACTCATTTTTTTACTAAGGCGCCAATCGTACTTTAGTCCATTGACCATCCGATGCTAAATTATATTTAATACGATCATGTAAGCGTGAGCTACGCCCTTGCCAAAATTCAATATTTGTAGGGTGTACAATATACCCGCCCCAATTTGAAGGCAGTGGTACATTTCCTTCTTTGTACTTTTCCAAATTAGTGGCAACTAATTGTTCAAGATATTCGCGATTCGGAATTACTTTACTTTGTGGAGATGAAATAGCGCCTACCTGACTACCGAGTGGACGAGAATGAAAATATTCATCGCTTTCTTCGGTGCTGATTTTTTTTATAGTGCCTGTTATGCGAATTTGTCTTTCTAATTCCTTCCAAAAAAAGTTCATCGCAACAATTGGATTTGCATCTATCTCCTGCCCTTTTGCACTGTCATAATTGGTAAAAAATACAAAGCCTCCTGGAGTATAGCCTTTTAATAAAACTACGCGCGACGAAGGAGCGCGTTGGGCATCAACGGTGGAAAGTACAAATGCGTTTACCTCGTCAATATTACTTGCAGTGGCTTCCTCCCACCAATGTTCAAATTGATCCATGGGATGCGCCGCGGTAGCAGCTTCATCTAAGGAAGCAAGTTGGTAATCGCGGCGTATAGAAGCTATATCTTTTTGCATAAAAAATTATTTCGTAGCGTATAAAATATTTATAACCGACAGTAGGAAAAACATGCCTACAAGTTGGTGCAATTGCGCCAACCATTCAAAACCACCCCATACACCAGGTACAATATTTGCACTTGCTACTACCGTAAAAATACCTAAAACAATTTGCAGTAACACCAATATCGCTGGTAGTATTCTAGCGCGTACCCAAAAATTATTTCCTTGTAATTTTAATAAGCTTGCAGTCCAGAAAATAACAATTAATAATAATAAGTAAGCAAGCCCCCTATGTATAAAATGAACCCAAATTGTATTATTAATTGCATTGAGTAAAAAATCATCCTTGCTAAATAGCCCTGAAGGCATCCATTGTCCATTGATGGTAGGCCAAGTTGCAGCAACATTGGCAGCTTTATGTCCCGCCATCAATGCCCCATATATTAATTGAAAAAATAAAATCAATAATAAAATCCATGCAAATGTTCGGATGCCTCTGATTTTATCAGTGGCATCCTGATTACCACTATTTCTGCGAATCGGTGTTACGGTGAGTGATAAGGCAAACCAATAGGTATATGCTAGTAACCCTAATGCAAAAACAAAATGGAGGGCCAGTCTGGTTGGTTTTACATAAACCGCATCACCTTCCAATCCACTTGCTACCATGATCCAACCAATAGCACCTTGTAAAGCACCTAATAAAAATAAAATCAACAAAGGTTTAATCATCCTTGGTTGAAAATACTTTTTAGCTAAAAAATAAATAAAACCAAAAGCAAAAACTAATCCAATAGTACGTGCCCATAAACGATGAAACCACTCCCAAAAAAAGATGAATTTAAAATTGGCAATGGTAAAGTCAAAATTGAGTAATTGAAACTGAGGGGTTGTTTTATATTTCGCAAATAATTCCTGCCAACTAGTTTCACTCATTGGAGGAAGTGTCCCTGTAACTACATCCCACTCCGTGATAGAAAGGCCACTACCCGTTAAACGCGTAATTCCCCCCAAGGCAACTTGAATCACTGTCATGAAAACACCTAACATTAGCCAATTAGCTACTTTTTTTGATTTATGATCGTTGAAATCCATGCCTTACATTTATAGGTCAAAGGTACAAAGTAATCAAACAAGGCAATGAGATTGATTTTGGTTTGTCCCCAATATGTTTCAATTTTACAACAATATTTAGCTACCAAAATGAACAGAAAAAATATTTACAGATATTAGGGTCCATCTAGACATATACATAGTGATAACATAAGTACCTCTTCATTAAACAAAGAATATTAAACCTTGCCTAAACTAATCAATCAATACCAAGACCAATTATTGGAGGCCGGCTGCGACGAAGCTGGCAGGGGTTGTTATGCCGGGCCGGTATTTGCGGCGGCGGTGGTGCTTCCTAAAAACTTTTATCACCCACTGTTAAATGACAGTAAACAACTTACCGAAGCACAAAGGGAACTATTAGCCCCCATAATAAAAGCATCCGCCATTACATGGGCGATTGCAAAGCAATCCGCCGCCGAAATTGACGCTTCCAATATATTAAAAGCAGCCATCAAATGCATGCACCTTTCCTTGGACCAATTAAAACCAAAACCAAAGTTTATTGCAGTAGATGGAAATCGGTTTTATGCATATAAAAAAATTCCGCATCAAACCATAATTAAGGGCGATGGCATCTATGCGAACATTGCTGCGGCCAGTATACTGGCCAAAACTGCGCGGGATGAATGGATGAAAAAACTACATAAAAAATATCCGCAGTATGGCTGGGATAAAAATAAAGGATATGGTACCGCTTCGCACCGCGCAGCCATCGCCGAACATGGCTTATGCCATGAGCACCGAAAGAGCTTTAAAATATTGCCAACACAACTTGACTTGTTGTAAAATATAGGTTGTTAAAATTCCCAAATCCCAGCGCCTTGTCTTAAAATAATATATTCATCGGTGGTACAATCTATTACGGTGGAAGGAATAACGCCTCCGATGCCGCCATCCACGACAATATCAACTTGTTTGCCCCAATTTTCTTGAATAATTTCAGGATCGGTATAATCTTCAATGTTTTCACCCGGGAAGGATGCGGATAGTATAGGATGACCCAATGTTTCAATAATGGCTAATGCAATTTTATTATCAGGGATGCGAAGTCCAATTGTTTTTTTCTTGTTTTGTAAAATTTTAGGCACTTCCTTACTCGCCGGCAACACAAAAGTAAATGGCCCAGGTAAGGTACTTTTTAAAATTCTGAACAAAGAATTATTAATACTCTTCGCATAATTACTCAAATGACTTAGGTCTGAGCAAATAAAACTTAACTGCGCTTTTTCTGGATTTACTTTTTTGATCGCACAAATTTTCGCAACTGCTTCTGGATGAAAAATATCGCAACCCAGCCCATAGATCGTATCAGTGGGATAAGCAATAATACCGCCGCTTTCCAAGCAATCTTTAATAATAGCAAGCTGTCTAGGCTGCGGATTTGTAGGATGAATACTAATTAGCATAATTTCTGTTGTGCAAAACTACTCCTTTTTACTCCAATAGGTTTGTTTTAGTTTTCAAATAAATAATAGCCATGTTTAGTATCATTTATTTGGAACAAAAATTAGTTACGCGTGATTCCTTGAAACTAAGTATTGAAAAACAAGACGAATGTAAAGTGTTGTTTAGCACTGGATCCATTATCGATTTTTGTGATTACATCAAAAATGAAAAACAAGTTCCCGATTTGTGTATCATCGCTGATAGTTATAATTATTTTGAAATTGTAGAAGTAATCAAATGTATTAAAACAAGAAGCAATCATCCATTTATTATGTTAAAATCGGACAGTAAATTTATGCGCGCCATATGTTACTTAATGAAGCACGGATTACATGGTATTTTTTTTACGGACGAAGCGCTCATTGATTTAAAATATACCGTTCGCAACCGGACTCGCTTTAATTTATCTTCCGACAAATCAAAATTAATCACCAGCAATATGCTTGGTGAAATAAGTATTAAGGAGCTTAATTATAATCGAACCCCACTCACACAAAATGAAATTATATTTATTCAACAATGTGCCAAGGATTTAAATTATGATGAGATAGCCAAAGCGCTACAAAAAAGTATAAACACCATTTATGGCTATCGCGACAGGGTATTTAAAAAGCTACATGTAAAACAGCGCACTGCCATGGTGATGAAAGCCTTAAAACAAAATCATATTGATCTGTAAATAAACACCGGAAGTGTAATAGTTGCTTGAATAAGAATGATGTGAAATTTAAAATACAGAAAGTATATGCCAAAAAAAATGAGCCCATTGGACTCATTTTAAATGATATATTAGTTGGTAAAACGTTGCGGCTATTTAATTTCCCAAGTTTCTTTACCACGAATCAACTTATCTAAATCACCAGGACCTTTGCTAGTCATTGCTTCTTCAATTTGCAATGCCATCATATCCTCATAACAAGGACGGTCATTGGTATAGAAAATACCAAATGGTCTTGGGAAAACCGCACCTTCCTCAGAAGGGTTATCAAACAAGCGGGTTAATATTTGGGCTTTATAAAAATCTTTCTCATCATGAATCCACATATCATCTGCTGAGTATTTATCGCCAATTTCAACTACTTCAGGACGCATGCCATCAAAACGAATTCCTTTTTCACCATTGGCACCAAAAGTTAATGGCTTTCCTTGTTCAACAAATAAACCATGCACCATTTTTGTTGACTTTTCAGTGAATATTTCAAATGCACCATCATTAAAGATGTTACAGTTTTGGTATATCTCTAAAAACGAAGTTCCTTGATGTTGCTCGGCGCGCGTAATGGTTGCTTGCATATGTTTAGGGTCACGATCCATCGTACGACCAACGAAACTTGCGTCAGCACCTAATGCTAAGGCTGCAGGATTAAACGGATGATCAATACTTCCTACAGGTGAACTTTTAGTTATTTTATTTACTTCAGAGGTTGGAGAATATTGTCCTTTTGTTAAACCATATATTTGGTTGTTGAACACCAAAAAGTTAACATTAAAGTTTCTTCTTAGTAAGTGAATGGTATGGTTACCACCAATACTCATTGAATCACCATCACCCGCAACGATCCAAACACTTAATTCAGGGCGAGAGGCTTTTAATCCACTTGCAATGGCAGTTGCTCTTCCATGAATGGAATGCATACCATAGGTGTTCATATAATAAGGGAAACGGCTGCTACAACCAATTCCACTAATAATTACAATATTTTCTTTAGGAACGCCAATGGTTGGCATTACTTTTTGAACAGAGGCTAAAATGGAATAATCTCCACAGCCTGGACACCAACGAACCTCTTGGTCAGTTGCAAAGTCTTTTGCAGTTAACGCAGCTAATGTTGGGGCTAATGTTTCAGTCGACATATCTATCACTTATTTTAGTACGCGAAATTACATAATCAAGGTCAAATTTTACGCATAAAACAACAATTTATACCACAAATTTGCGCTTATAACCCCCTGAAAAACCGTATTTTATTTAAGAAACGACCCCATTTTATGGCCAAACCCTTCCACAGAAGGCTATTTTACCTTTCGACCCTTCCAAGTGTAGGTTTTCACCTGGCCAAATAGTCCAGCAATAATGGTATAAAAAATATGCAGGGGTTGAAAAAATACAAACCATCTAAGTGCCGGCTTTAGATTGTAAAAACGCGCTACTGCCTCTAAGAAAAATAATTCAAAAAATGTTTTAAAAGCCAGGGAGATGATGAAAGTTTCAAAACTTCCCACAAATATTAAAAGCAAAAAACTAAAATTATATAAATACACTAATAACAAAACCCAAAAAATAGAATTGTCATCATAAAAACGCGCTTTACTTGACCAACGAATACGCTGCATAATTAAATCCTTCCATTGATCCATTGCTTTCGTTAAAACAATTGCATCGGGGTGAAACAAATAACCAATGCGATTGGATAAAGTTTTTTTCATTTTATGCATTAAAAACATATCATCGCCACTTGCAATTTCATCCACACCTTGGTAACCGCCCACTGCAATAAATGCTGATTTCTCAAATGCCAAATTAGCACCATTGCTCATGGAATGTTTACCAGCGCCAACTGCAGCTGCAGTGATGCCTTGTAATGCTAAAAAATCCAGTACTTGAAAATGATTTAATATCCCAGGTGCTTCAATAAACATTACTGGTGCTGCTACAAATACGGGTTTATTTTTTTCAATAAATTGATGGTACAATAAAAGCCAATTAGGAGGTACGACACAATCAGCATCGGTAGTAATAATCCAATCACCTTTGGCATGTAATACCGCTTTTTCTATCGCCTTTTTCTTAAAGGAACTAATTTCGTTTTCCTTATAATAATCTGATAAACTTAATAAATGTACTTGTGCATTTTTATCTTGCATTGCTTTTACAATAAAAGCAGTGTCGTCTTCAGAAAAATCATCAATGACAATAATTTCGTAAAATTCGGAAGGATAATTTTGCGCTAAAATAGTATCCACACAAGTCTTGATATTCGCCGCCTCATTGCGTGCAGGAATGATGATGGTAAAATGCGTATAGTTATTTGCCAATGGATATGCACCAGTAACCCCTTCAAAATTGTTTAATTTGTGGTACCAATAACGATAGGCTAATAATAAACCTGCGTATAAAATGGTCAAAATTGCAACTATCCAATCTAATACATACGCCATAGGGTAAAGTTACGCGCTTTTATATGTCATTAGTAGGATTTTTTAATAGTTTGGATTAAATTGTAGTCTAAAAATAATCAACAGATTATTATAAATAAGTAGCAAATAAAATAAGCTTTATGTTTCAACTTAATAATAAAATAGCCATCGTCACCGGAGGCGGAAGCGGTATTGGAAAGGATGTTTGTAAAGTATTGGCTAAGCAAGGTGCACATGTTATTGTGGTTGATTTAAATACCGATAGTGCAAAAGGAACGGTAGATGAAATTACTGCAAACGGAAATAGTGCAGAAGCACTTACTTTAGATGTGACCCAGCTTGCGGCTGTTACCACTGCATTTGAAAAATTAAACGGATTGGATATACTTGTTAACTGTGCGGGTATCTCACATATAGGAAGTGCTACAACCACCAGCGAAGCTGATTTTGAAAAAGTATTCCAAGTAAATGTTAAGGGCATGTTTCATTGTTTACAAGCGGGCGTGAATGCTATGAAAAAAAGTGGCGGCGGAAGTATTGTGAATATTAGTTCGATTGCCGCTAAAGTTGGGTTATCGGATCGCTTTGCCTATAGCATGAGTAAGGGCGCGGTACATGCAATGACAATGAGTGTTGCAAAGGATTATATCAAAGACAATATCAGATGCAATAGTGTTTCGCCGGGTCGCGTTCACACCCCATTTGTAGATGGATTTTTGAAAAAGAATTATCCTGGACAGGAAGTAGAGATGTTTGAAAAATTATCAAAGACGCAACCAATTGGTCGTATGGGCTTACCAATTGAAGTGGCACACCAAGTTTTATACTTATGTAGCGAGGAAGCTGCTTTTATTACAGGAAGCGACTTTAGTATTGATGGCGGTTTTGTGACTTTAAATAGTTAAGAAAAAGTTATTGCAAATCAAACGCATAAATGATAAGCCACAATAAAAAATTAAATTAACAATGGAGAGATGAGATCTATTATTTAATTTATGATCATCCCTACACAATAGAAAAATAAAAAAAGACAACAATGAAATTAATACGATTTGGAACAAGTGAACAAGAAAAACCGGGCGTACATATCAATGGAAAAAATTATGATGTCAGTGCACATTTATATGATTATGATGAATCTTTTTTTAGAGAAAATGGATTACAACAATTAGCAGCCATAGTACAAAAGGGGAATCTACCTGAAGTGCCGCCAGAAGCGCGTATCGGGTCACCTATCGCAAGACCTTCCAAAATAGTTTGTATCGGTTTAAACTATGCAAAACATGCAAAGGAAACAGGCGCGGCAATTCCAACAGAGCCCATCTTGTTTATGAAATCAACCACTTCCTTAACTGGACCATTTGACAATATTATTATTCCTAAGAATTCTGAAAAAACGGATTGGGAAGTGGAACTAGCGGTTGTGATTGGCAAAAAAGCAAGTTATGTAAGTGAAGCCGAAGCGATGGATTATGTTGCAGGGTATGTATTACATAATGATGTAAGCGAACGGGCATTTCAATTGGAGCGAGGTGGTACTTGGGATAAAGGAAAAGGATGTGACAGCTTTGCCCCACTTGGACCATGGCTAGTAACCAAAGATGAAATACCTAATCCGCATAATTTAAGATTATGGTTATCCTTGAATGGAAAAATAATGCAGGATGGGAACACCGATGATTTAATTTTTAATGTGCCTACACTTATTTCCTATTTAAGTCAGTTCATGACCTTATTACCCGGCGATGTAATTAGTACGGGAACGCCTGCGGGTGTTGGATTGGGCTTTACCCCAAATATTTATTTGAAGGAGGGTGATGTGGTAGAATTAGGTATTGATGGATTAGGCACGAGCAAACAAAATATTATCGCATACAAACCATAAATCATGAATTTACATTTGCAAGAAAAAGTAATTATAGTTTCCGGTGGTGCTAAAGGCATTGGTGAAGGTATCGCTACCTTATTGGCTGAGGAGGGTGCGATACCTGTAATTATTGGACGCGACGAAAATGATAATAATAACTTAGTCGCAAGCTTGCAAGCAAAAGGATATAAGGCAAGTCAAGTGGTCGCTGAATTAAGTGATCCCCTACAATGTGAAAATGCAATAAAAGCAATTGTCGCAATGCATGGACGCATTGATGGATTAGTCAATAATGCGGGCGTGAATGATACTATTAATTTAGAAAATGGGAATTATGAAGGTTTCATGTCGAGCTTACATAAAAATGTAGTGCATTATTATTTATTAGCACATCATGCATTACCCTATATAAAAATTGCAAAGGGAAGTATTGTAAATATAAGTTCAAAGGTAGCCGATACGGGACAAGGTGAAACATCTGGATATGCTGCAGCGAATGGTGCAAGAAATGCTTTAACCAGAGAATGGGCAGTGGAATTATTAAAATACGGTATTCGTGTAAATTCAGTAATAGTAGCTGAATGTTTTACGCCACTCTATGATAAATGGATTAAATCTTTACCCAACCCGGAAGAAAAATTAGCACAGATACAATCTAAAATTCCTTTGGGAAATAGATTTACCACCACGGAAGAAATTGCCAATACCGTGGCCTTTTTACTTTC
>JBIIRW010000041.1:0-15792 GCA_044341385.1 Sediminibacterium sp.
CCATTCTTATCAAAAATTGGGGTGACTAAATTGGATTGAATCGCAAGGGAGCTACCGTAAATAAAATTTTGTTGTGCAGCGGTCAAGCTTGACTCAGTGTCATATAATTGATCAGCAAACTTTTCAGTGAAACTTGAATACGTATTTTTACCTGATAGACCATAGTGGTTATTGTAGTCTGCGACTTGTGTGTATGAGATTGAAAAGGCAGTACTGCTCCAATTATTTTTTTTACGACCATCAGCTAAAACAATACCTAAGTTACCTAGATTTATTTTGTTAGAAGATACAGATGTATTCGTTTTAAAATAATCAACGCTGTTTGTTTTATTAGAAAATTTTGAAGTCAACAAAAACTCACTTGATTTATAAAATCCCAAACCAGCTGGATTGATATGTGATGATGACATATCCCCGCCTAAGGAACCCATGGCACCGCCCAATGCATTGCTTCTTGGCGTTCCATGCGGGGCAAACCAAGAATACTTTAATACATCATCTGGATCTTGTGCAAACGCATTTAAGCTTAATCCTACTAAACTAAACAGTAATATTTTTTTCATAATAGTTTGTTACTTTTTTGTAAACGAGTTTAAATAATATTGATATCACTTAAACCAGCATTTATTTTTTTTGGGGGATTAATTGCCACCACCACCTCTTGTTCTGCCGCCACCAATAAATCCGCCACCTCCTGATGAACCACCACTAGATCCACTTCCTGAAGAAGCAGGTGCGCTATAGCTAGGACTTGAGGAGCTTCTGTTGGGTGTGCTATTTTGATAAGAGTTGTTAGAATTATTAGGTGCTGAATAATTTTTTGAAGAATTATTAAAACTTGCTGCTCTTGCACTTGATGTAGTAGTCATCACTCTTTTTACTAAACTACCAAAGCTACTTACACTAGGTTGTGAGGAATTGCTATTGCTATTTGATCTTGAAAAGCCAGTACCCACATTATTACTGGAAACTGAATTGCTATTGATACTTCTAAAGCCTGCTGGTGTATTTGATCTAGCACCTACATTGCCATTACTATTTGAATTTGCAAAATTGCCATTTTCTCTAACATCACCTGATCTTCTAAATTGTCCAATATTTTTCATGTATGGATTTAAGTTGGTGCGATTAGGTTGCACTGGAACTCGTTTGTCGTAATTATTTACACTCATAGGGATGCCTCCATAGATGCCACCATAGATGCCACCATAAGGATTCCACATACTAGCATAGTAGGGGTTCCATCCACCGAAACCACCGCCCCATCCACCGAAACCACCGCCCCATCCACCGAAACCACCGCCCCATCCACCGAAGCCACCGCCCCATCCACCGAAGCCTCCAAATCCGCCACCCCAGAATGGATCATATCCAAAGCCTCCGAATCCACCACCCCAAAACGGATCAAATCCAAACCCACCAAAACCTCTGCCCCATCCACCATAAAAGCCAGCCCATCCAAAACGATTGTTCCAAAATGGATCCCATCCGCCACCAAAACCAAATCCACCAAATCCACCATAACCCATTCCAAAACCCATGCTAAAACTTGGGTTATTCCAATAGCCAAAATCGTCGATGCTTGACCAACGATTTCTATTCGCCACTTTTAATCTTAAATATCGATCGTCCTGATAATTTTGATAATCTTGATAAGTTTCCTCCTCAGCTTGCGCTACCACTTGTTCTGATGGTTTGCTTGGCGTATAATATAAATCATCTGTTGCAACAGTGGTTGTTTGTTGCAAACTAGTGCAACTTGTTACAAAAAAACTAATCGCTACTATGCCAATGGCGTGTAGTATAAAATTTGGGGTAGTATTTTTTGTGTTCATTTTGGTACTTTTTAGGTTTTTATATGCCCTTGATTTAGCATACATTTGCTAGTATAAAGGTAGTGAAGTTTGAAATATAGAGCGTTTTTCGTACATCATTTGTTTTTATTTAAAATGTTAATATTTTTTTAAGAAATGGCAAAGGAATTAACCACAAGGGCACAGGATTATTCACAATGGTATAACGACTTAGTTTTAAAGGGGTCGTTGGCGGATTATAGCGCCGTGAGAGGCTGTATGGTCATTAAGCCCTATGGATACGCACTGTGGGAAAACATGCAAGCAGCTTTAGATAAAATGTTTAAAGATACAGGCCATGAAAATGCCTATTTCCCTTTATTTGTCCCAAAATCATTGTTTGAGGCGGAGGAAAAAAATGCGGAAGGTTTTGCTAAAGAGTGTGCCATTGTTACCCATTATCGTTTAAAAACGGATCCGAATAATAAAGGAAAATTAATGGTGGATCCGGATGCAAAATTAGAAGAAGAATTAATTGTACGTCCAACCAGTGAAGCGATCATTTGGAATACATATAAAACCTGGATTCAATCCTATAGAGATTTGCCAATTTTGGTCAACCAATGGGCGAATGTAGTAAGATGGGAAATGCGTACTAGATTGTTTTTAAGAACTGCTGAATTTTTATGGCAGGAAGGACATACGGCACATGCAACCAAAGACGAAGCGATTGCAGAAACGGTTAAAATGTTAGATGTGTATGCTGACTTTGCAGAAAATTGGATGGCGATGCCTGTGATCAAAGGCGTGAAAACGGAAAGTGAAAGATTTGCGGGTGCCGAAGATACTTATTGCATTGAAGCATTGATGCAGGATGGCAAAGCTTTGCAAGCAGGTACCTCACATTTTTTAGGTCAAAATTTTGCAAAAGCATTTGATGTAAAATTTAGTGATAAAAATAATACACAAGAATATGTTTGGGCAACAAGTTGGGGTGTAAGTACCCGACTCATTGGTGGATTAGTGATGACCCATAGTGATGATGAAGGTTTGGTATTGCCTCCAAGAATTGCGCCAGTACAAGTAGTTATTGTTCCCATCTTTAAAGGAGATGAACAAAAAGCAATGATTGATGAAAAGATGGCGGTTGTTGTAGCCTCCTTTAAAGCAGCGGGCATCAGAGTTAAATATGATAATACAGATAACAATCGACCAGGTTGGAAATTTGCAGAGTATGAATTAAAAGGGGTGCCAATTCGTATTGCGGTAGGCCCGAGGGATTTGGAAAACAACCAAGTTGAACTAGCACGTCGCGATACCAAGGAAAAAACAGCCATTTCATTGGATGGATTAACAGAAACAGTTGCCGCATTATTATTAGAGATACAATCCAACTTATTGCAACGCGCAACAAAATATCGTGACGATCATATTACATCAGTGGATACATGGGATGAATTTATAAATGTATTAGATAACAAAACTGGTTTTGTTTTAGCGCATTGGGATGGGACTGCTGAAACCGAAGAAAAAATTAAAGACCAAACCAAAGCAACCATTCGTTGTATACCATTAGATAATCCATTAGAAGTTGGTAAGTGCATTCTCACTGGCAATCCTTCCAAGCAACGCGTTTTATTCGCGCGTGCTTATTAAGCGCTAAGAATATTCAATGCGACAAAAAGCCATTCCCGAAGTTTTAATGCCATTTCTTGATGGAAAGTTGTTGCTCATTGATAAGCCACTACAATGGACCTCATTTGATATCGTTAATAAAATTCGTTACCTAATCAGGGTAAAAAAAGTGGGGCATGCAGGCACTTTAGATCCATTAGCCACAGGTTTATTAATTGTTTGTACTGGAAAGTTTACGAAACAAATAAATGAATACCAAGGTTTGCCAAAGGAGTATACGGGCACTTTGGTATTAGGGGCAACAACAGCTTCCTATGATTTAGAAACTGCTCCTGAAAATTTTAAATCCATATCGCATTTGACGGAACTTGAAATAACCAATGCAACACATCCATTTATTGGTGAAATTTTACAAATGCCACCGCAGCATTCTGCCATCAAAAAAGAGGGAATGCGTTTGTATGAATCTGCGCGAAAAGGAATTGAAGTAAAAGTAGATCCACGAAAAGTAAATATTATTAGTTTTGAAATTACGCATATCCATTTACCCAATATTGATTTTAAAGTAGTTTGTTCAACGGGCACTTATATTAGAAGCCTAGTAAAAGATTTTGGCGAAGCATTAGGCGTAGGCGCTTATATGAGTGCATTAAGAAGAACAAAAATTGGCGATTTTAAAATTGAAGATGCAATTCACTGGGAGGATTTGAAAAAAGAAATTGATGATTTATTGGCAAGTCAAGTGGAGATAGATGCTGCGCCAAATACGTAAATAAAAGAGCGCGATTTAAAAAGGCAATCCAATGCCAAATTGCCATGCATAGTTGTTTACCGTACTTCCATTCTGTTTTACTTCCGTCCATTTTATATTAGTGATGTCCATCCAACCTTGATTGTTGGATCTTGTAGGATCTTTCATTTTTAAGGCATAATCAATCCTGACAATAAAATAATTAAAATCAAGTCTTAAGCCTGTTCCCACCGCAATAGCTATGTCCTGATATAACCTGCTCAATTTGAAGCCCGCCATGGGATCTTCCTTGGTATCTCTGGCATTCCAAATATTTCCAATATCTGTAAATACTGCCGATCCAATTTTGTAGGAACCCCATTGAAATAATGGGAATCGATATTCTAAGTTGGCTTCCAATTGTAGGTCGCCAAAACGATCAAAGCTTTGACTTTTAGCACTGGTATCATAAAAGTTTGAACTACCTAAACCCAATTGGCGAAGTCCCCAAGCACGCATGCTATAAGGACCACCTGCAGTGAATTGTTTAAAGAAGGGGAGTTGTCCGCTCAGTGTATTATTATTACTATAATTATTGCCCCAGCCACCCATAATTCTCCAAGCAAGTTCGGTATAATCGTATTTGTATATCTTTCTTACTTCTGCCTCCAATTTTAAATAGCGGTAAATATTTGATTTTAAACTGGTCAACCCTAATAGGGCACCTGCTTCTTCAATCCCAATTCTGAAATAAGTATTTTGACGGGGATTTTTTATAGTGCTTCCTTGATAGATATAATTTAATGTTTGGCTAATCACATTGCCTTCATTAAAAGATGATCGTAAGAATGGGTTTAATATCAATAAGCTATCTAGTTTTGAAAATTTATTAATTTGATAAAACTCAATATTTAAAGGTTTGTAAATCCAAGTACCAGAAGCGGCTAATTTATTCTTTTTCCATTCGTAGCCCCAACTGGTGGTGAAAGATTTTAATTGGTAGTAATTTAATCGATCTATATATGCACTGTTTAAAGAAAAATTGGTTCTGGTATTTTTCGAGTTGCTACTTTTCTGTGGCGTAAATGGTAAGATTAAAGAGGGGAAACTATAGGTATGTCCTACGTTCCAAAGTAAGGTTTGCGTTAAATTATTATTGCTATTCCCTACATTCAACTCAATACCCAATCTTAAGTTGGTAATGGAGGGGATTGATTTTTTTGCCACATTTTTATCTCGGTAGGTAAAGTTAGTGGAGAGCCCTAATAAATTACCCGAGGTTAGCTGTGATGTATTTCTACTGCCCTCTAAATCGAAGCTATAGCTGCGACGTAAGGCTGGCAATAAAAAATAATGCAGGTATACGCTGTCCTGTTTGATTGTTGTTCGCCCGTCAATTTGTTGCCAGGCACCTAAGCTACTAAAATTATTAAGTGTTTGGTAATACAAGTTCTCATTATATAAGTCCCCTTTTTTAATATAGCTTTGTTGCTCAAATAGGTTTGATTTATAATTTCGCTTTCTATAGGAATGAACGATGCCGTTTTTATTTTCAGAAAAAGGAGGAGGCGTTGTTAGAATACTATCTGGGTTGTCAGTTAATTTTAAATCACTATAAAATAATTGTCTTCCAACATGGTATTGTTTAACAACCGAAGGATTGGCATTTCTTAATTGAATACTTACTTTCCAGCTGGGATTTTTATCCTTCATCAAAGCTGCGTTGGTCACTTGATTTATTTGCGCAAGTGGATCAAGGTTTAACTTCATTAAACTTTGATCAATGGTATCGATTTCGGCAAAAATCTTTTCTTTGGTAAAATTAAAATAACCTTGCGATCTGAATAGCGTCACCAATCGGTCTAATTCATTATTTATATTTTCATTTGAAAATGGTTGTCCTTTTTTTAAATAGGATTGGCTTAAATGATTGATCGCAATTTGTTGTAATTTTTTATCAGTGAGTTGGTAGGTAATACTATCTAGTAAAGTTTTTTTATTTAATTGCACTAGCATCGTGATTCGAGTTCTCCATTCGTTGTTAATGGTATCAATTTTTATGATCGGTGTGAATTCAGTTTGGTTGTATCCTTTACTCGCCAAATAGGCGTGCATATATTGAATGGTCCTTGGAAGTCGTTCCGGTTGAAAATTGATGGGTTGTAACACGGTATTGAAAACGCCAAATTGCCTAATCTTTTTTACTTTTAAGCTATCATCCCAATAATTGCCTAATTCATTCACCAATTGCTGTTGCATTGTCTTGTTATCAGCCCCTTTGACGATTATTTTATTCTCAAATACAAAGGAAACTTGCTTTGGATAGTCGTGTACAAGTGCATTTTTAACATCTGCGCAGGCCGTAAATAAAAATAAAAGGGCAACAAGATAAAATCTTGAAAAGAAACTGATATTTTTAAGCCTCAGAAACAACATAATACAGATGAATAATAATGAGCTCAAATATATCCAATCTTTTGCCCATAAAAAACATTGGGACCAAGAATCTGTATTTATTGTAGAAGGACCAAAATTGGTGAAGGAGTTATTGGAAAGTGATTGGACCATTGAAAAAATATATGCGAGTACCGAGTGGCTAAATGCACAGGAGCCAATAGGCGCGCCTACGGAGCAGGTGGATGAAATTATATTAGCACGTATCAGTCAATTCAAAACTGCCAATCAAGTACTTGCATTGGTAAAGAAAAAAGTAGCCAAGACGCCAGTTCAATTTGATCAAGAATTCACCCTAGTTTTAGATGGTATTCAAGATCCTGGAAATTTTGGTGCAATTATTAGAACTGCAGATTGGTTTGGCGTAAAGCAAATGTTGGTATCGGAGGATAATGCAGGTTTATACAACCCGAAAGTCATACAAAGTACGATGGGTAGTTTTTTAAGAGTCAATGTGGCGCAGTGCAATATAGAAACAGTTTTATCTAATACTAAGTTGCCTGTTTATGGAGCTGTTTTATCAGGAGCGCCGCTTTCAAGAACAAAAATGCAGGCTCCTTGTTTTTTAGTGATTGGAAATGAATCAAAAGGAATACGAACCAATTTGCAACCCTTTATAACACATCCAGTGACTATTACAAGTTTTGGTGCAGCTGAATCATTGAATGCGGCTGTGGCTACTGGAATTTTATTGTCTAGTTGGCGGGCTTAATCAAATCGTATTGCAGCCGCTGGAGAAATTCTCTTAATCCAAAGTGTGGGAAGTAAAAATGACACATAACTTATCACTGCGGTACCCAATAATATTACTACAATTTGTGTAGGGACTATTTTTATGGGTAATGTTTTGATGAAGTAGGCGCTCTCGTCTAATTGTATCCAGCCAAAATATTGTTGTAATAAGGACAGTCCTAGCCCCAAAATGCTTCCTAAAATAATCCCTGACCAGCATATAATGCTTGCTTGATAAATAAATACTTGTCTAATAAAGCTATTGCTGGCACCTATGGCAGTGAGTGTACCAATCATCGAAACCCTTTCCAACATTAATATAAATAAGCAGGTGATTAAATTTACAATGGCAATAATCAACATGATGGTTATCGCCACATTTCGGTTGATGGTTTGTACACCAATCCAGTCAAAAATTTGCGGATAGTAATTGGGAATAGTTGTACTCACCCAGTTGTCGGGTAGTTGCGCTTGTATGGCATCTTTTTGTTGGTCAATCTGTTCCGCATTCTTTAAGGTAACCGTATATCCATCTACTTCCGTAATATTATTTCTTAATTGATACAATGATAAAATATCAATCATGACATATTGCTGATCATAATCCTGCATCCCAGAGTGATAAAACCCTACCACTTTATATTTGCGTTGTTGTACACTCGTGCCGTTTAAAAAATATAATTTGATATATTCATTCAATGGGATGTTTAATTTTTTTGCAATGGCATCAGAGATTATGATTTCCTTCATGATACTATCTTTTGAAGGTGTTAATTTTTTACCCTGCACTAAAAAAGGAACTGAGTCTTCTGCATTTACGCCAAGAGCGACAATTCCTTCAATATCTTGTTTAAAAGAGATAACAGTAGATTGCGAAATAAATGGCGTAATCGACTTAATTTTTTGTTGACTTGCGTTTATTAAGGCATTGACTACGGCGTCATTTTTTCGAAGGGGGTCTCCATTGACTGATTCAATTCGAATATGCCCCCAAAATGAAAACACTTTATTTGCAATGCTTTCTTGAAATCCATTCACCAAGGACAAAGTTATAATAATAGCCGCCACACTAATTGCTGTTGCAATAATGGAAAGCTTAACAATTATATTGGTGTAGCTTTTTTTTTGATGAAAACTTATTTTTTTCGCGATATCAAAGGCTGTGGACAAGTGGCTAATTTTTATCAAATCTAGTTTTTTATTCTTAAAAATAATGAATAAAGAACTAGATTCGTGTTGGACAAAATGAATTAAGATATGGGTAAGCAATTGCTTATTTTATTGGGGGTTTTACTAGGGTTGCAAGCATTTTCAGCCAATGCCATCAACCCAGATAAGGTTTATGATAGCAGTATTAAAACTATTCGCGTTCATCCAATGGGGAATGCCCTTGCCATACCAGTGATTTCATTAACGCAGATGAATCCGCTTGAAATTAGCTTTGATGATTTGAAAGCCAAATATCAGAATTATTTCTATTCTGTCGAATTAATGAATGCAGATTGGCGTTCGGCTAATTTGAGTGTTTTTGATTATTTACAAGGGTTTAATCAAAATAGAATAACACAATATTCCATTTCCTCAATTGCAATTCAGCCGTATTATCATTACAAGTTTACTTTCCCCAATACCAATTGTCGCCCAACAAAATCAGGGAATTACATTATCAAAGTGTATAAAGATTCAAATCCGCAAAAGGTTGTTTTTACAAGCCGTTTTTTTGTAGTGGATGACCAAGTTTCAATTTTATCTTCCATTCAAGAACCCTTTGATGGTAATATTTCAAAAACACATCAAAAAGTACAATTGTCTATAGAAACAAAAAAGCTTTCTTTTTTTCAACCTGATCAAATACAAGTGCAGGTCATTCAAAATTATCGGTATAATGATGCACTACGTGTAAATACCCCCAATTTTGTTAGAGGTAGCTTGCTTGAATATAATAGCGAACGAGATTTAATTTTTCCATCAGGGAAGGAATTAAGATGGCTTGACTTACAAAGTTTTCGGTTAAAGTCGGATCGTATTTTAAATTTTGAAGCGACTGCCAATGGAACCATCGTTAATGTAAAACCTGATTTTTCAAGAGCGACTACCCCTTATTTTATTTTTAAAGACGTAAATGGTCAATTCCTAATTTCAAATTCAGAGTCAATAGATAGCGACAACCAAAATGATTATGCTACGGTTGTATTTACTTATGTGCCACCCAATCGATTGCCATTGCTGGGAGAAACTTTGTATTTGTCTGGGTCGCTTACGAACAATGTGTTAGATGAAACATCTGAGATGAAATTTAATGCGGTGACAAGAGCGTATCAAAAGTCCCTGTTGCTAAAACAAGGATATTATAGTTACGCCTATATTTTAAGGGATAAGGCAGCCCCAAATCCCATGCTCGATTTTAATGAAACAGAAGGGGATCATTGGGAAACAGAAAATGCCTATTCCGTTTTTATTTATTATCGTCCGCCAGGTGCCAGACATGACCATTTAATTGGCTTTACAACGGTCCATTCCAATCAATATTAGGTAGTTATAGGTGTACTTTTTTAATCAATTCATTTGTCCTACATTTGCACCGGCAGGTCTTACACGACCAGCTCCTGCTGAACTTCCCCAGGGTAGGAATACAGCAAGGATAGGCGGTTGAGCGGTGTGATGTGAGTAGCCTGCCACTTTTTAACTTTTGGGAAACCAAATTAAATAAATCAAATATGAAATTCTTTATTGACACTGGCAATTTAGCGCAGATTAAGGAAGCGAATGAGTTGGGTATTTTAGATGGGGTTACGACAAATCCATCTTTAATGGCGCAAGTGGGCGTAAAAGGAGAAGCTGCAATTGCTGCACATTACAAAGCAATTTGTGATATCGTGGATGGAGATATTAGCGCGGAAGTATTGTCAACTGATTTTGCTACGATGGTGGAGGAAGGGAAAAAATTAGCAGCAATTCATCCAAATATTGTGGTAAAAGTGCCAATGATTAAAGATGGTATCAAAGCGATTAAATGGTTTAGTGATAATGGTATTCGTACTAATTGTACATTGATATTTTCAGCGGGTCAAGCTATTTTAGCTGCCAAAGCAGGTGCTACTTATGTATCTCCATTTATTGGTCGTATTGATGATAGCAGTTGGGATGGTATGGAATTGATTGGTCAAATCAGACACATTTTTGATGTACAAGGTTTCCAAACACAAATATTAGCAGCATCTATTAGAAATGCTTTGCATATTGTTAAGGCAGCTGAAGCAGGCGCTGATGTTTGTACTTGTCCTTTAGATTCAATTTTAGGATTATTAAAACATCCTTTAACCGATATAGGCTTAGCGAAATTCTTGGAAGATGCTAAGAAGATGTAGTTGTATTTAAAATTTATGGCCTTTTTTCTTAATCATACCTCCTTTGGTATCTTTAACTGAATGCATTACAACGAAGGCTGTCGGACTAATTTTTTCAATTTCAATATTTAATTTATTGATTTCAAGTCTGGTTATAACTGTATAAATAATATCTACATCATCCCTTTCGCCTCTCTTGCCAATACCTTTGGTTCCTTTGTATATAGTAACGCCTCTTCCCATCGTAGTCACTATCATTTCTTTTATTTCTTTACAATGTGAGGATATAATGGTAACGCCAATGTACTCATCAATACCTTCAATTATGAAGTCCAATGTTTTTGATGCTGCAAAATAAGTTATCATTGAATAGAGTGCAGCTTCAATAGACAATAAAAAAGCTGCTGCACCAAAAATGAGTGTATTTGTGATTATTATAAAATCACCAATTGTAATGCTCCATTTTTTACTTAAAAAAATGGCTAATACCTCTGTTCCATCAATCACACTTCCACCTCGAATGCAAAGTCCAATACCAGCTCCTAAAAATATTCCACCAAAAACAGATACCAATAGTTTGTCATTCGTGATGTATGGATAATGTATGAAGGCAATGCAAAGTCCAAGCCCAACAATAGCAAATGAAGTTTTTAATGCAAATTGTTTTCCTAAAGTGACATAACCTAAAAAAATAAATGGAATATTTATGACCACAAGCAAAATGGAGAGGGGCAAATGAGTTATTTCCGTTAAAAGTAAAGAAATGCCTGTAATTCCGCCATCTATGAATTTATTTGGCAGTAAAAATCCGTTTAAACCAAAGCTTGCCGAAACTATACCTATGATGATTAGTATGACACTTTTACTTTCGGCTTTAATAGTTACCCACTTTTTTTTATAATTCTTTGCTTTTTTATATACAGAATAGGGTTGCTTATTTTCCATAATAATTATAAATGTTTTACTGCCTCACGTTTTGATAAATTTGAAAGTTGAGGGTGGTTTTTTACAAAATTGATTACCCATTTCGGATCTGTGTATGCATAGGCCCGCAATGCCCATCCAATAGCCTTGCGTATAAAAAAATCTTCCTCATGAATAGATTGTTCAATATAGGCAGCTAATAATTTAGTGTTCGTATTTTTTTTATAAGTCAACTGAAATAGGATACTCATTCTTTTAAGCCAATTATTATTGGAGCGATTCCATTTAAGGGTATAAGCTGCAATATGTTCAGGATATTTTAAAAAGAATTTACTTATTACATTACTATTAGTACTATCTACAGAATCCCACCAACTATTATGGGTAATCATCCACTCAATTAAAGATAAGGTTTTTTTATCCCAAAGTGGATGATGAAATCCGAGTAATTCAATGGCAAAATAATGTAATTCCCTTTGTGGCTGGGCAAAGCATTCCTTAATAAGCGCGGTAAGCTCAGTATGATTTTTAATGGGGTGTGACTTGTAAAAAGCTTTTGATAAGCTTCGCCTTAAAGGGGTTTGTAAACCAAAAAATTCAAATTGGTGTAATAAATATGCTTTTGCGCCGTCGGCTTTTTTTTGATCCCGATGCTTATTAAATATTGAAATAATTTCTTTTAAATAAGGATGCATTTATAGTGCAATTATCTTTTTTTCTGCAAAGCTTTTTCTGGCCGTTTCTAAAACGCGTATAATATCAGCGCCATGTTTTGCCGAGGTTGGCACGGGTGAATTATGATTGATAGCTGCTGCCATCAATGTATAAAACTGTCCATAGTCGCCTGCTAAACTTGGAATTATTTGGGTACTGGTTTCGCCGTTGTTATCTGTACTTAATGCGCCCCATTTATTTTCAGGTTCCACACCCCAATTAGGTCCAGTTGGAATTTTATCTGCCAATAATTCATCTTCTTGTATGTCCGCTCTGTATTTGATGAAGCAACCTTTTGATCCATAAATTTTATAAGCAGGTAGTTGTTGCATATACACCATGCCACTGGTTAATAAAATACGGTGGGTAGGGTAGTATAAAAGCAAAGTAAAATAATCATCTACTAAGGATACTTTTCTGATGATGCGTAAGTCGGCAAATATATGTGTCGGCATGCCAGATAATAATAATGCTTGGTCCACCAAATGTGGGCCTAAATCAAATAATACACCTGCCCCAGGGGTAGGTAATTCCTTATGTACTTTTGGACTTAAGGTGGTTCTATACCTTTCAAAAGATATTTGTATATCTAAAAATTCGCCAATTGCATCTTCTTTAATTAACTTTTGGATGGTTAAAAAATCAGCATCATATCGGCGATTATGATACACTGCCAATTTTAAATTTAATTTTTGTGCTAATGCATCTAATTCTTCCGCTTCTGCAACAGTTACTGTGAATGCTTTTTCCGTAACCACATGTTTTCCTGCCAATAAAGCACGCTTCGTATATTCGTAATGCGTGTCATTGGGGCTATTTACGATTACTAAATGGATACTTGGGTCATTTAAAATTTCTTCGTAGGAGTCAAATGATTTCGTGTGCGGATACCTTGCTTGAATATTTTTTTGACTGCGTTCCCAACTACCCACTAAATTAAAATCGGGGTTCAAGTCAATAAATGGTGCGTGAAATACACGACCACTCATACCATAGGAAACCAATGCTGTATTTATCATGCCTAAATTTAAGAAAATTTGTGTTCTCTGGCATTGTATTTAAATAAAAAACCCGCCCTGATAAATCGGGACGGGTTTCGGGAACCATTATAATGTATAGTGGATCCTAGTTGTAATGTAAAAGTAGCAATTTTTTTATTTGCCGACTTGTTTTCTAATAATATTTAATGCACCACCTGCTTTAAACCACTCAATTTGTTGTTGGTTGTAAGTGTGGTTTGCTTTGATCGTATCTACAGAACCATCTTTATGTGTTAACACTAAAGTTAAAGGGGTTCCTGGCGCAAAACTCGTTAAACCAGTTACATCAATGCTGTCATCTTCTTGAATTTTATCATAATCAGCTTTCTCTGCAAAAGTCAAAGCCAACATACCTTGTTTTTTCAAGTTGGTTTCATGGATACGCGCAAATGATTTAGTCAAAACGACACGAACACCTAAATGTCTTGGTTCCATGGCAGCGTGTTCGCGAGAACTTCCTTCACCATAGTTCTCATCACCCACCACGATCGTTCCTACGCCAGCTGCTTTGTATGCTCTTTGTGTATTTGGAACGGTATCGTAATTGCCATTAATTTGACTTTTTACGTTGTCCGTTTTTTCATTGAAAAAATTAATAGCACCAATTAATAAGTTATTGGAAATATTATCTAAGTGACCGCGGAACTTCAACCATGGACCTGCCATTGAGATATGATCCGTTGTACATTTTCCTTTAGCTTTTATTAATAAACGTAATGATTTTAAATCTGTTCCTTCCCATGCAGCAAAAGGATCCAATAATTGTAAACGCTTTGAAGTAGGATCAACGGCAACAATTACATTGGTGCCATCTTCCGCGGGTGCTTGGAAACCAGCATCTTCCACTGCGAAACCTTTCACTGGTAATTCATCTCCAGTAGGCGCATCTAGTTTAACTTGTTCCCCTTTGTCATTGGTTAAGGTATCTGTTAGGGGATTGAATGCTAAATCACCAGCAATGGCTAATGCGGTTATTAATTCAGGGGAACCCACAAATGCGAAGGTGTTTGGATTTCCATCCGCACGTTTTGCAAAGTTTCTATTGAAAGAATGTACAATGGTATTCTTTTCTTTTTTCTCTGCACCTACACGCTCCCACATTCCAATACAAGGGCCACATGCATTTGCAAAAACTTTTGCACCAATTTTACTGAATACCTCTAAAAAGCCATCTCTTTCAATCGTGTATCTTACTTGCTCAGAACCTGGTGTAATCATATATTCTGACTTCATGGTTAATCCTTTTTCAGAAACCTGTTTTGCCAAACTTACAGCGCGACTAATATCTTCATAAGAGGAGTTGGTACAGCTTCCAATCAAGCCAACTTCAATTTTTGTAGGCCAACCATTTGCCGCAGCCGCTTCTTTCATTTTTGAAATAGGCGTAGCTAAATCTGGTGTGAAAGGACCATTTAAATGTGGTTCTAATGTAGTCAAATCAATTTCAATCACTTGATCAAAATATTTTTCTGGAGAAGCATATACTTCAGGATCCGCTGTTAAATGTGCAGCAACCGTATCTGCTAATGCAGCAACATCGGCACGGCCAGTGGAACTTAAATAACGACTCATACTTGCATCGTAACCAAAGGTAGAAGTGGTCGCGCCAATTTCAGCACCCATATTACAAATAGTACCTTTACCTGTACAACTCATGCTGGTAGCACCTTCACCAAAATATTCTACAATGGCGCCAGTACCGCCTTTTACAGTTAGGATACCAGCTACTTTTAAAATCACATCCTTAGGTGCAGTCCATCCGCTCAACTTTCCTGTCAATTTGATACCAATTAATTTAGGCCATTTTAATTCCCATGGTAAACCTGCCATTACATCACAAGCGTCAGCACCACCCACGCCAATCGCAATCATGCCTAAGCCACCTGCATTCACTGTATGTGAATCGGTACCAATCATTAAGCCACCTGGGAAAGCGTAATTCTCTAAAACTACTTGGTGAATAATTCCAGCACCTGGTTTCCAAAAACCCAAACCATATTTATTTGAAACAGAAGCTAGGAAATCATATACTTCCTTACTTTCTGTTGTTGCTACTTGTAAATCTTGTTTTGCTTCAACCTTTGCTGAAATTAAGTGATCGCAATGCACTGTACTTGGAACAGCTACCTTAGGACGACCCGCTTGCATAAATTGTAATAATGCCATTTGCGCTGTTGCATCTTGCATCGCAACACGATCTGGACCAAAATCTACATAAGAACCACCTCTTTCAAAATTTTCTAATTTTTGATCACCATGCAAATGAGAGAACAATATCTTTTCAGATAAGGTCAATGGGCGATTTAATAATTTTCGAGCCGCTTCTACTTTTGCAGGCATTGCAGCATACAAATTTTTGATCATTTCGATATCAAAAGCCATGGTACTTAGTTTTGTGGTTAAAATTGGGGCAAAGGTAAGCC
>JBIIRW010000042.1:0-15589 GCA_044341385.1 Sediminibacterium sp.
TTAGAAATTGTTGCATGCTAACGAGCACTTATATGACAATAGGTCTACAAAATACACATGCCCTATTGGGCAAGCAAGCCAAAACATTTATAGCTTAGTTTATTTTAATGCTGTTCAAACCAAACGGGAGATTCCTGGTCAATTTCCGCATTATAATTTATGAAAAGCTCGTCCCCTGGATTAATGTCTTTAATGGTCATGATTGAAATTGTTTCATTTTCATAATCCATTTCATATACACAATTAGGATGTACCGTATGGTTATATATGGATACATAACCCAAGGCCACTGCAGCCGATTTGTGATCTTCTCCCCATTCAAAAATATAATCATATAAAAGGGTCTGCTCAACTAGTACGCGATGCTCCTTCGTTAACACAATGACAGGTGCTATTTCAATGGTCGTATTCATTTGAATCGCCTCAGTTGCAAATACGCCGCGACCTCGATTAGGTGATGGGGCAATGGTAAGAATAGGTAGAATCATACTATAAATATAATATATCCTTTATAATTTTTCGTAACTTGCACGCATGTTGGATGAATTAAAAGAAGAAATAAATTTATCGGAACTTTTCTTGGAAATTATCGCCAAGGAGGACACACATCTATTAAAAGAATTTTTAGATGAGCAAAACATCAGCGATGTTGTTGAATTGGTGAATGAATTTCCCCAACAGGAGGCGACTATTATCGATAATATGACCGTACACCGTGCGGTAAGTGTTTTTAAAATTCTGGATATCAACCAACAAAAGGATATCATTAAGGGATTACCAGCGCGTAAAACTGCTAAAATTTTAAATGAACTTCCACCGGATGATCGTACCGACTTTTTAGAAGAATTACCAAAGGCGGCTATCAGAGATTTAATAAAATTGTTAGATCCTGAAGAAAGAAAAATTACACTCTCCTTATTAGGTTATCCAGAAGATAGTGTGGGTCGTTTAATGACCCCCGACTATGTATATGTGTATCCGCATTATACCGTTGCGCAGGTATTAGACAATATCCGTAAATATGGTAAAAATTCAGAAACCATTGATGTTATATACATCATTGACGAAAAAGGTGGATTAATAGATGATATCAGAATTAGAGATTTATTATTAGCTAAGCCAGATGATATTATTTCTGAAATTATAGATGGCCGATTTGTCGCATTGAATGTATACGATGATCAAGAGCATGCGAGTCAGGTTTTTAAAATGAATAACAGAACTGCAATACCTGTAGTAGATGACAACGATGTTTTATTAGGTATTGTAACCATTGATGATATTTTATGGGTTACGAATGAGGAGTTCAGTGAGGATATGCAAAAGATGGGGGGTATGGAAGCATTGAATGAACCTTATTTAGATATTTCAATATTTAAACTTTTCAAAAAAAGAATTACTTGGTTAGTAATATTATTTATAGGCGAATTGTTCACCGCTACTGCCATGGGATACTTTGAAGACGAATTAGCGAAGGTATTAGTACTCGCAAGTTTTATTCCATTGATTTTATCTACCGGTGGAAATTCGGGATCACAATCATCCACGTTAATCATTCAAGCAATGGCTGTTGGCGAAATTACGATTGCGGATTGGTGGAAAATATTACGAAGAGAAATTATTGGTGGTTTTTTATTAGGCATTTTATTAGGCATCCTTGGATTTTTTAGAGTTGCCGTATGGCATATGATCGCTCCAGGATTTTACGGGGTGCACTGGTTTTTAATCGGCATTACCATTGGATTCACCATTTTAGGTGTGGTTATCTGGGGAACAATTACCGGATCCATGCTTCCGATTGTATTAAAAAGATTAGGCGCTGACCCTGCGGTTTCATCAGCCCCTTTTGTTGCCACATTAGTCGATGTAACTGCGATACTTATTTATTTTAGTTTGGCTTATTTCTTTTTAAGCGGCACTTTGCTTTAATATATTTTAATAGCTGTCACGCTTGTTTTAATTATTTGCCCATCATGGAAATTGATGAAATTCTAGATTACGCATTATCCTTACCTGATACCGAGGAAGCAACCCCATTTGGGCCAGACACTGTGGTGATCAAACATCATGGGAAACTATTTCTAATACTTAATTTAAGTAAAGAACCTATTTCCTTTAACTACAAAGCCGATCCAGAAGATATTATCACACAAAGAGAGGATTATTCGGAATATATTATTCCTGGGTACCATATGAATAAAACACATTGGAACACCATGATCATTAACCGACAACTACCAGCAACACTGGTACAAAGCCTGATTAAAACATCGCATGCCTTGGTAAGCAAACCCAGCAAAAAGCGCAAGGCCTAAATTCGGCTGAATTAGACCGCTAACAGATGGAAACGAGCGAAATACATGGGTCATTTATTATATACATCAAGTAAGTTTTTAATTCATTTTTAATTATCTTTAAAAACGAACTGATTATGAAAGATGTAAAAAATAAATCCTACCCCAGAAAAAAACTGGCTATTGTAATTAGCACATTAGTCATCCTATGCTTTTTACAAATTTCATTGAATAGTAATGCGGAGTCGCCGACGGGTGCAGTTAGTAACGATTTTTTTTGGCTTTGGCGATTTTTAGGTAGGCTTCACCCCATTGCAGTCCATTTCCCAGTCTCCTTACTTTTATTTGCAGCGATAATTGAACTATTCACTTTAAAAAATTTTGATGCCCCTTCTCGCACTGGGATCAGGTTACTTTTAGCTGCAGGAACTATCGCAGCAATCATATCCGCGATCATGGGTTTGCTTCTTGTAAAAGAAGGAGGTTATGAATTACAAGCATCAAATATTCATCAATGGGCAGGAATTGCAACTGCATTTTTATCTGCGATCACTTGGTTTTTATCAAATAGTATTTATAAAAAAAATAAAAGAAACTTAATTAAATTATATCGTGTCTTATTATTGTTTAGCGCTACAGGCGTTGCCATCGCTGGACACTTTGGCGCTTCATTAACGCATGGCAAGGATTACATAACAGCCACGATTCCTTGGAGTGACAGTTATGATAAAAGCACCAACTCAAAATTTGATATTAGTTCTTTTAAAAACGATACTACCCCTTTAACAAAACAACAAACTATTGAACTCAATGTAAAAGTGAGGGCCATTTTAGCACATAATTGTTACAAGTGTCATGGACCTGAAAAAATCAAAGGCGATTTACGACTTGATCGAAGAGATATGATTTTTAAAGGTGGTGAAAATGGACCTGTGGTAATACCTGGTGATCCAGCAGCGAGTGATTTATATCGTCGAATAACCCTACCCTCCAATCACGAAGATGCAATGCCTTCCAAAGGAAAAAAATTATCAGACGAGGATATTGCAGTCATAAATTTTTGGATTCAAAAAGGCGCACCTTGGCCAGATAGTTCAGAAAAAAGTATTTTTAGATTAGCACCGCTTGCCCCAAGGAATCCTACCCTTCCAATAGCTACTGAAAATTTAAAAAACCCAATTGATCTTTGGACCAACCAATATTTTAGTGCAAACAAAATAATTTGGCCAAAAGTGGTGGATGATAAAACTTTTTTAAGACGTATATCATTGGACCTGGTTGGCTTAGTTCCTCGTGCAGAAGAATTAGAAAAATTCGCAACGGATAATAGAAAGAATAAAAGGGAAATTTGGATTAGAAAATTACTTAACCAAAAGGATGATTACACCTTACACTGGTTAAGTTTTTGGAATGACGCATTAAGAAATGATTATACAGGGACTGGCTATATTACTGGCGGTCGTCGCAATATCACTTACTGGTTATTCAATGCGATAAAATCGAACAAATCGTATGACCAATTTGCAAAAGAGTTATTAAATCCAACGGATGAAGCCAACGGTTTTATTGAAGGTATCAAATGGCGTGGCGTAGTAAATGCAAGCCAACGTACCGAAATGCAAGCGGCTCAAAATGTATCTCAAGTATTTTTAGGACTTAATTTAAAATGTGCTTCCTGTCATAACAGCTTTATAAGTGATTGGAAATTGACAGATGCGTATGCATTTGCAAATATTTTTGCAGACACCTCACTTGAAATTAATAGATGCGATAAACCTACAGGCAAATTTACTGGCGCACGTATGCTTTGGAAAGAACTAGGCGCTATTGACAGTAGTGCAAAAAGAGAAGAAAAATTAGCACAATTAGCTACCAATATGGTACAAGCTTCCAATGGAAGATTTTATCGCACCATTGTCAACCGAATTTGGGCGCAATTAATGGGTCGTGGGTTAATTGAACCACTGGATGTGATGGACAATGAAGCATGGAGTCAGGACTTATTGGATTGGATGGCATTTGATTTTCAAAAAAATAAATCCGATATAAAAGAGTTGTTGTTTTTAATTACTTCCTCAAACACTTACCAACTACCTTCGGTAAGTTTCAATGATGCAAGTAAAATAGTATCCCCACAATATATTTTTAAAGGCCGATTACGCAAGCGGATGTCAGCAGAACAATTTGCTGATGCAGCAAGCACTATCATTACACCCATTTTTTACGACTCCATGTCCATTACCTATGTTGATAAAAAAGCGGTGCTCGAAGAAATTAAAAAACAGAAAGAAAGGCAGGAGAAAAAGAAAGCGGAGGAAAAGAAAAAAGAAAAGGACAAAAACAAAGACAAGGAGCATATAGCGCGGGAGGAAAAAGAAAAAAAGGAAAAGAAAGAGAAGGAGAAGAAAGAGAAAGAGAAAAAGGAGCGAAAAATGATGACACCAAAAAAATTACCTCCAATTATTGGCGCAGCATTTGTGCGAGCTTCATTGGTGAACAATAATCCATTCTTAATATCGCTAGGAAGACCTACCCGTGAAACAGTTAGCACCAGTAGAGAATCGCAATCAAATTTATTGCAAGCATTGGAATTAACCAATGGAGATCGATTCAACTCCATGATCCAAAGAGGTGCTATTATTTGGAAAAGTAAATATATTAGTGGCGATGTAATCATTAAAGAAATATATCAACAAGCTTTAGGTAGAGCGGCAACAAAATCTGAATATACGATAGCTAAAAAATTATTAGGGGAAACCCCTACGCCGGATGCCATTGAAGATTTGTTTTGGATAATTTTATTATTGCCGGAATTTCAAATTATTTATTAATTCATTTTAAGTAAATATTAATTATGTCAAGTCATTGGAATCGGAGAGAATTTTTAAAAAATAGCAGTACTGCTACCCTAGCAGCACTAGCTGCGGGTGCCCCATTAGCAGGCTTGTTAAGTGGCTGTAACTCATCAAAAATAACAGCAACAGCAGATACTGTTATTTTACTATGGATGGCTGGAGGGATGGCGCATACAGATACTTTTGACCCAAAAAGATATACCCCATTTACAAAAGGCATGATGGCGAATGATGTGTTAAGCACTTTCAAATCAGTACCTACTGCTTTAGATGATATCTATTTTTCAGAAGGGCTAGAATCCATTGGAAAAGTATTGAATAAAGGTACTGCCATTCGATCCTATGTTGCAGGTGACATGGGTCACATACTTCACTCTCGTCATCAATACCATTGGCATACCTGTTATAAGCCCCCACAATCTGTTGCCGCACCACATATTGGTTCCTGGATTTCAAAACAATTAGGACCTGTCAATTCAGTGATCCCTGCATTTATTGATATTGGTCAACGATTTTCATTAGGAGAAGGAGAAGAACTAAAAGCATTTCATACCGCCGGATTTTTAGGCAATGAATATGGCCCCTTTTTAATACCTGATCCAAGTGAAGGTCTTGAAAGTGTCAAACCTCCAGTTGGCATGAACATAAGTAGGTTTGAAAAAAGGAACCAACTCTATAATGAATTAATGAACCAAGGACCATTAGGCGAATTGGGAAGTGATTATCAAAAAGAATCCATGAAAAGATCCATGGAACAAGCCTATATACTTTTAAAATCACCCGAAGCTGCTGCTTTTGACCTAAGCAAAGAACCTAAAGAAAACTACGATATTTACAACACAGGTAAATTTGGATTGGGCTGTTTAATGGCAAAACGTTTAACGGAAAAAGGAGCAAGATTTATTACAGTAACCACCGAATATGAACCATTTAAAAATTGGGACACACATGATAATGGACATACCAGGTTGGCAGATATGAAAAAACAAATTGATGGTCCAATTGCGCAATTAATAAAAGATTTAGATCAATCAGGACATTTAGATCGAACACTTATTATACTAGCAAGTGAATTTAGCAGGGACATGATGGTCGAAGGGCGTCCTGATTTAAAAGTACAAGAACAAGTGAATCAACCTGATATCATTGATGACATTAAAAATTATGGAATGCACCGACATTTCACAGACGGCTGTTCCATGTTAATGTTTGGCGGCGGAATTAAAAAAGGATATGTATATGGCAAAACAGCCGATGAACGTCCTTGCAAAACCATTGAAAAGCCCATTCGGATTGAGCAAATTCACCAAACCATTTACCGTGCATTAGGCATCCCCGAGGATACCCATTATGTCATTGAAAAAAGACCATTTTATACAACACCAGATGGTTTAGGTAGGGCGGAGATGGACTTATTTGCTTAATCGCGGCAAATATTAATTGATTTATATCCCTAGGATAGTGGGTTAATAAAGTCATCCTTATGCGCTTGCTTAGGCGTCAAATTTAAATAGTGTACCTTGCAGTCCATTATGAGTACAAATTTCAAGTCATTACATCTTATTGAGCCACTATTAATGGCGCTTTATGAGGAAGGATATACAACGCCAACACCTATTCAAGCACAATCAATTCCGATTGTATTAGCGGGCAAGGATTTATTAGGTTGCGCACAAACAGGCACCGGTAAAACAGCGGCCTTTACTTTACCGATCATTCAATTATTATTACAAAATTCTCATGGGGAGAAACGAAAAAAAATAAGAAGTTTAATAGTAACACCTACCAGAGAATTAGCTATACAAATTGCGGAGAGCTTCAATGCCTATGGTCGACATACCCCATTAAATTGTACGGTAATATTTGGAGGCGTTGCACAAGGACCCCAAGTAACTGCCCTTAGAAATGGCGTTGATGTGGTTATTGCTACACCCGGCAGATTGTTAGATTTAATGAATCAAGGACATATTAGTTTAAGAGAGGTTGAAATATTTGTATTAGATGAAGCAGATCGTATGTTGGATATGGGATTTGTCAATGATGTAAAAAAATTACTAGCGGTGCTTCCTAAAAAAAGACAATCCTTGTTTTTTTCAGCAACCATGCCCCCAGAAATTGTAAGCTTAGCAAGTACTATTTTATTTCATCCGGAAAAAGTAACTGTAACACCCGTATCTTCTACGGTAGAAATTATTGAACAGTCCGTTTATTTTGTAGATAAGAATAACAAAAATGCATTATTGATTGATGTATTAAAAAACCCTGCAATAAAAACAGCACTGGTATTTACAAGAACAAAACATGGCGCTGATAAAGTAGTGAACTTGCTTTTAAAATATAATATAAAAGCAGAAGCCATACACGGTAATAAATCACAAAATGCAAGGCAAAGAGCCTTAAGTAATTTTAAGGACCAAAGCACACGTGTATTAGTGGCTACAGATATTGCAGCAAGAGGCATTGATGTGGATAATTTAGAATTTGTGGTCAATTTTGAAATACCCAATATTGCAGAAACATACGTTCACCGAATTGGTCGAACTGGTCGCGCAGGTGCGAATGGAACAGCTATCTCATTTTGCGATGCGGAAGAAAAAGCATTCTTAAAGGATATTGAAAAATTAATTGCAAAAACGATTCCTGTCATTGACAATCACCCCTACCCTTTAATGAATCACAATCCCGTTAAAACGGTACAACAACAGGGTCGTGGAAATTCTGGTCATGCCCGCTCAAATGCGCGCGGAAACGCCCCCCAAAAAAATAGATTTAGTAGATCGAAGCCGCGGTATTAATTAAAATAGTCTCAATCCAACGCCTAATTGCCATTGTCTAGTTTTCCAAGTGGATTGATCTTCTAAATTATTAATCAATTGCGTGGACGATCCAATATTATTCATTCCAATGACATATCTACCATAAACAAAGAATCCACCTAAGTTTAACTTTGCGCCACCCACCACTGCAAATTCACCAGACGAAAAAGCGATTCGAGCATTTTCAGGTCCATCTTTACTTTGATCTAATAGTATCCCATATTGCGGGCCCGCTTGAATTGAAAAACTTTTTACTAGATTGTATTGTAATAAAATAGGAATAGTCAAATAATTTAAGTGATAAGTCTCCAGCTTTAAAGCCTTATTGGTCAATAGATCATTGGCAGTAGGACTTGCTTCCAATTTTGTTTGCGAAAACAATACTTCAGGCGCAATACTAAACGCTTCTGATAACCCAATATGCATAGTAACACCCGCATGATAGGAAGCAGAATTACGGTCCACTGCAACATTATCTACTTTGGAAAAATTTTGTCCTACTTTAACCGCTAATCCAAACTTTTGTTGCGCATTTAATTGAACCCCTAAAAAAATAAAAATTAGAATGAATAAATTTTTCATATTTAAAATATTTGTGGTTTTGTGCTCATATAATTTTAACGAACGGTGAACATATTACAAAATTACATCAATTCTAACAATGTTACCTCAGGCATTATCCCCACACGGCCAGGATATCCTAAAAATCCAAATCCCCTATTGACATATAATTGCTGTTGCTCCATTTGATATAAACCTGCCCATTGTTTATAGACCCATTGTACTGGGCTCCATTTAAAATAGGGATTCTCCAAACCAAATTGCATCCCATGGGTATGACCAGATAAGGTTAAATTAATTTGTGGATATTTAGGAATTACTTCTGCTTCCCAATGACTAGGATCATGACTCATTAAAATAATGGGCAAATCAGGATTCACGCCTTGCATCGCTAATTCCATTTTTCCATATTTAGGAAACCTTGCTTTTGCACCCCAATTTTCAATCCCAACTAATTGCAAAACAGCCCCATCCTTTTCAATTTTAACATTTTCATTCATCAATAAGCGCCAACCCATATTCGCATGAACTTTTTTTAGGGCTTCCAAATTTTGCATTTTAGCTTCTGGACTATCCCATTTTACATAATCCCCATAATCATGATTTCCCAGGGTACTAAAAACACCATGTGGTGCATTAATTTCACTAAAAACTGGCGCCCAAGGTTCCATTTCTTTGGCACGATCATTCACCAAGTCACCCGTAAATAATACAAGGTCCGGCTGTTGATTTTGAATCATTTGCACCCCCTTTTTTACAGCTGATAGTTCCTTTAAGCTGCCACTATGAATATCACTGATATGAATGATTTTAAACCCTTTCAATGCGATGGGCAAATTAGGAATCACTACCTTTTTTTTAATCAACTTATAATTGTACTTATTCCCAAATCCATACAACAATGAAAAAAATAAAGTGGATGACAATCCTACACCCAGCCAACTTAAAAATGTGGATCGGGGAATGCCATTCTCCGTGTTCATAAATTTGGCGCCTGTTGCAGAGGATATATGACCGATGGTCCAGAATGCACCCCTTCTCAAATCATCTACCACAAAAAATGTGACCATGAAAAACTGCGTCAATACCCAACCTACTCCGATTGAAAAAAAATATTGCTTGAAATAAGGATTGGATATAAAGGGAAAAAGCAGAAAGGACCCTAAACTAAGCATACACAAAGCCCAATAAATAATCCCTGCAGTTGTTTTGGCCGTCATCGAAAATCCCTGAAAAACGGTCCTTAGAACATAAAAAATATAGAAATCAACTAGAATCAATACAGATATTAGAACAAAAATAAAAACAGGATTCCTCATAGAATAAATTAATGGGTAAAATTAGGCCATAATGCCCCATTTATAACATATTTAATCCCAAAAAGTTACCATTTATGCCTTATTTTTGATTGAAATTAAGGACAACTATTATATGGCTCGAATCATAGGAATTGCGAATCAAAAAGGCGGGGTGGGTAAAACGACCTCGGCCATTAACATTGCAGCTAGCTTGGCAGTTTTGGAATACAGAACACTGTTAATTGATGCTGACCCACAAGCGAATAGCACTACAGGGGTAGGCTTTGATTTGCATAATATTACGACCAGCTTATATGATGGCATGATTAATAATACACCGCTAAAGGATATAGTATTAAAAACTGAAATACCTCATTTGGATTTAATTCCATCCCATATAGACTTAGTAGGCGCAGAAATTGAATTAGTCAACTTACCGAACAGAGAAAATGTTTTAAAAGGTTTGATCAATGAAATTAATGATCAATATGATTTCATCATCATTGACTGCCTTCCCTCTTTGGGATTAATTACAGTAAATACATTAGTAGCGGCTGATAGTGTTATTGTTCCTGTACAATGCGAATTCTTTGCATTAGAAGGATTAGGTAAACTTTTAAATACCATCAAGATTGTTCAAAGCAGATTAAATCCTGATTTACAAATTGAAGGTATTTTAATGACCATGTATGATGGACGTTTAAGATTAAGTAACCAAGTAGTCAGTGAAGTACGTAAGCATTTTGACGAAATGGTATTTTCAACCATCATTCATCGCAATACAAGATTAAGCGAGGCCCCAAGCGTAGGTAAGCCTGTTATTTTATATGATGCCGAAAGTAAAGGCACCGTAAATTATTTAAACCTAGCCAAAGAAATTTTACAAAAAAATGGCATGACCAATATGAGTAATGCCGAGCGTATAATTGATTAATTATGAGTAAGAGTACACCCAATAAAGAATTAATTGGAAAAGGGCTTCGCTCTTTATTACAAAATATTGATTCGGATTATAAAAATCCTGCAGGCAAAGTACCTACTGCAACCATTGAAAAAACAGTGGCAAGTAACCGTATTTTACTTACAGACATTCAAGTAAATCCTAAAAATCCTAGAAAGGATTTTGATGTAACCGCTTTACAAGAATTAGCAAACTCGATTCAAATTCATGATTTAATTCAACCCATCACTGTTGCGCAACTTGCCAATGGGAAATACCAATTAATAGCAGGCGAACGTCGTTTTCGCGCTGCAAAATTAGCAGGCATCAATGATTTACCAGCATATATCAGACATGGCAATGATAAAGAATTATTAGAACTAGCATTACTTGAAAACTTACAAAGAGTTGATCTTAATGAAATAGAAATTGCATTAAGCTATCAACGCATGATGCATGAACTAAATTACACACAAGAAAACGTAGCAGAAAGAATGGGTAAAGATCGATCTACGGTTTCAAACTATATTCGATTACTAGAATTACCTCCCAATATTCAAGCAGCATTGCGTAATGGAAGTTTAAGTATTAGCTTGGCAAAACTTTTAATTGGCAAAGAGATAGACAAACAACTTTTCCTTTTCAAAGAAATAGTTGAAAAAGGGTTAACCGTTAGGCAAGCAGAAGAATTGATTAGAAAGGTAACACAAGCAGGAAAAATTAGCACACCAACGAATGCTGGCACTAAAAGCCAACTATCTCCTGTTTATAAAAAATTAGAAGATAAATTAAGTAGCCATTTGTCAACAAAAGTTCAACTACAACATCAAAAAAATGGTAGTGGGAAAATCACCGTTGAATACGCTGACTTAAATGGATTAAATAAAATATTAGAAGCAATGCAATTAAGCATTAGCTAGACTCACTTTCATAACAAGGAATTTTAATAGGATGCGGCTATTATTTACTTTTACATTGCTTTTAATCCTAGTGCTAAATGCTTGGAGCCAAGACAGCACCAAAATGATAACCAAGGACAGTACCCTTGTCCTGCGAAAACATATTCCAAGTACAGCCACAAAACGTTCAGCTTTAATTCCAGGATGGGGACAAGCTTACAACAAACAATATTGGAAAATCCCTTTAGTATATGGTGTTATAGCAATACCAACAGCCGCTTATATTTATAATAACGACATGTACCAAAAAACAAAGTTCGCCTATGAAGCTAAATTCAAAGAGGCTGCAGGTGACCCATCCGATATTGCAAAAATTGATCCACTACTTAAAAATTTAAGTGCCTCTTCATTGCAGAGTTATCGAAATATTTTTCGCAAGGACAGAGACTATTCTATTATGTGGTTTATATTAACCTGGGGTATAAATGTTATTGACGCGACCGTATCAGGGCATTTAAAAGAATTTGAGATCAATAATGATTTAAGCTTTAAGATACAACCCACCTTCCAACCACAGATCAAACAAGCAGGTTTAGCACTTCAGTTTCACTTCAAAAACAATCATTCAAGATAAATTTATTTATATGAAAATTGCATTAATCGGCTATGGTAAAATGGGTAAGGCGATTGAATCCATTGCTTTAAACAAAGGTCATGAGATTGTCCTTAAAATAGATATTCAAAATAACAATGACTTTACTGAAGCTGCATTACAAAAAGCAGATGTCGCTATCGAATTTACAGGGCCACTTAGCGCTTATGAAAATATAAAAAAATGCATTGCATGGGGAGTACCGGTGGTGAGTGGGTCTACGGGATGGTTAGACAAATGGAATGAGGTCAAAGATTTATGTGAAGTAAACAATGGCACTTTAATATATTCAAGCAACTATAGCATTGGCGTTAATTTGTTTTTTGAATTAAATAAACAATTGGCGCAATTAATGCAACCCTATAATAGTTATGATGTTTCAATGACCGAAGTTCATCATACTGAAAAAAAGGACGCACCAAGCGGAACGGCAATATCCCTTGCGGAACAAATTTTAACTAATTTGGGCAGGAAAAATAAATGGGTAAATGCCCCTTCAGAAAATTCAAATGAATTGGTCATTCAATCGGAAAGAATTGATCCAGCCCCTGGAACGCATATGATCAAATACAGCTCCGAAATTGATGATATTGAAATTATACATACCGCACACACTCGAATTGGATTTGCGAGTGGTGCTGTTTTGGCCGCAGAATTTGCATTTGAAAAAAAAGGTATCTTTACGATGAAAGATGTTTTAGGGCTGTAACAATAGCTTAATTTAATGGTAATATAATTAAACGTCAAAATAATGCTATCTAAAAAAACGCAGTATGCACTTCAGGCGCTCTCCTATATGGCAGGCGAAAAATCAGATGCCCCAATTTTGATAGCAGAAATTGCACAAGAAAAAAATATTCCACTAAAATTTTTAGAAAGTATTTTATTAGAACTGCGCAAAGCCGGCTTTTTAGAAAGTAAAAAAGGAAAAAATGGAGGTTACTTTTTCGCAATACCCCCGGGAAATATTAAGCTATCAAGCATATTTAGAATTATTGAAGGCCCCATTGCTTTATTGCCTTGCGTAAGTTTGAATTTTTACGAAAAATGTGCAGACTGTAATGAAAAAAAATGCGGCATTAATAAAGTCATGATTGAAGTTCGTGATAATACTTTGGCTATATTAGATAAAAGAACAGTAGCTGATTTAAATTACAAAAAGTGAATAAACTAAATATACGCCAATATCATTCATGTTAATTTGTATAAAATAATGAAAAAACTACTTTGTATTTTATTGATTGGCATTTCTACAACTACAATTGCGCAAAGCTTGATAGGTGGCAATAATATTATTAAAACAAACTTATCCAGTGATGTACTTAATAATTACAATATCACTTTTGAACGAAGTTTGTCTCATTTCATGTCGGTTTCCTTAAGCTACCGAAAAATGAACAAACAAAAACTACCATTAAAAGCATTAGCAAAACAATTTATACAAAACCCAGCTATTGATTTTGATAATTTTCAAATTGGAAATTCAGCGATTACTGCAGAAGCTAGATTTTATTTAGGTATTTCCAAAATGTCAGGTCTGTATTTAGCCCCTTATGCAAGAATGGCCACATTTGACTTAACTGTGCCACTAGATTATACGTATACACCGGCATCTCCTATTCCAAATGTTACCTTACCTGCGATACCCATGCATGCACAATTAGATGGCACTATTCGATCAACTAGTTATGGGGTTTACACTGGAATGCAATTCCAATTATTAACAAAATTGGTATTGGACCTCTGGATTGTTGGTGGCCATTATGGAACTTCTAACGGAAAATTAATTTTTGTTGCACCCAATGGAACGCCAGCCTTAGCTTTAACTGAATTAAAAAAGACGATTGATCAAACCAAAACCACCCCATTTAATTTAACCACCAGCACCACATCCAATGGCATCGTCACGGACACAGAAGGCCCTTGGGCTGGAATTAGGGGACTTGGTGTTACCATCGGTTTACGTTTTTAGCTATTTATAACGCCCTTGTTAATATCTATCTAACCATCTATCTTCTATACTACCACTTGATTGCGTAAATAACTTACCTTTGATTCCACAAAGCAGAATTATATGATGCCTACTTATTTACAAGATTTATTTAAATCTCAAAGCTACGATGCCAATAACTTTTTTTTAATTGCAGGTCCTTGCGTTGTTGAAAACGAAGACATTGTAATGGAAATTGGAGAAAAAGTAAGTACGCTTTGTAAAAATTTAGGCATCCCGTATGTTTTTAAAGCGAGCTACCGAAAAGCAAACCGAACTAGTGCAAATTCATTTACAGGTATTGGAGATGACACTGGAATGGAATTAATTAAAAAAGTGGGGGCTAAATTTCAAGTACCTACTACTTCTGATATTCATGCACACGAAGAAGCCGCGATTGCAGCACAATATATTGACATATTGCAGATCCCTGCTTTTTTATGCAGACAAACCGACCTATTAATTGCAGCAGCACAAACAGGTAAAATTGTAAATGTAAAAAAAGGACAATTTTTAAGTGGCGCCTCTATGAAATTCGCAGTAGATAAAATAAAATTAGCAGGCAACGAAAAAATAATGTTGACCGAAAGAGGAAATACATTTGGCTATCAGGATTTGGTGGTTGATTACAGAAATATTCCAGCGATGGCAGAAAATGGCGTACCCGTGATAATGGATTGTACGCATTCATTACAACAACCTAATCAAACAAGTGGCATTACAGGCGGCAACCCACAATTAATTGAGACGATTGCCAAAGCAGCAATTGCTACAGGCGCGCATGGATTATTTATTGAAACCCATCCAAATCCAGCCCAAGCAAAAAGTGATGGTGCTAATATGTTACCCTTAGACAAGCTTGCGCCATTATTAGAAAAATTGGTAAAATTGAGAAAGGCGGTCATTTAGCTGTAGCTAAAAATATTTCATGGGATTTCTTTTCCCTAATAGGATGTATTTTCTAATACTTCTCCAAAAAGCCAATATCATATAAATAATAACTGGCGAACCAAAAGTCAAAAATGAAATGTAGATAAACCACATTCTAATTTTAGTGGTCGCAATGCCCAATCTTTCGCCAATGGCGGTGCAAACCCCAAAAGCATGTATTTCAAAAAAATCCTTGACTTTTTGCATATAAAAAGTGGCTGTTCTATACGCAATCTATAAAAAAAAGTGGACATAAAGTGTATTTTTTGCTTTAACCGGGTGCAAATTTGGCTTACCTTTGCCCCAATTTTAACCACAAAACTAAGTACCATGGCTTTTGATATCGAAATGATC
>JBIIRW010000106.1:0-4450 GCA_044341385.1 Sediminibacterium sp.
ATAACTGGTTTTGCAGTTCCAATATCATCTAACTTTAAATAATAAGCATGATCGTCCATAATATAAAAGCCAGCAGAAACCTCATCAATGACATTGGCTGATGCCAATCTTACATACATTTGCTCTGCAGCATTTTTTAAAAGGATGGTTCTTTGAACACCTTGTCTATTCTCCAACATCCTGGTAATATCCGTCACTGAATTCCCATACATATTGTATTTAAATGAAGGGCGGTCTAATTCATCCAACACATACCCTTTTGAAATAAAGCCTGTACCCGTTGTATCTGAAACCCATGCAGCAGTTGGATTGGCTAATTTATTAATGGCTAAAGTAGGTGTGCCAAAATATTGTACAGCTCCTAATGGTTTAGATGATCCATCTCCTCTATCAATCCACATGGGACTTGCATCTAAAAAATCACCGCGCCAAACTTGTATCACCATTCCTGTATTTAAATCGTAGGTATAATTTACTTTTTCAGCAGTACCCACATTTACAGCATGCGTAACACGCTTGCTTCCTGGTAAATCCACAAAACTCCGTAGTATGGTATTTTCCTTCGCTTCCACCAAAACTGGATCCTTAGTACTTAATTGTAATACTTTAGGATCGCTAATTACATATTCTCTTAAATTACTTGCACTTAATTTCAAGGAGATGGTCGCAACTTCAGATGCATAATATTTAGATAATATTAATTCAAATGGATATTCCCCTTTTTGTAATTTGATTGTTGTTTTTCCTCCTTTACGGTCATAAGGAAAAATAACTTTATTGTCAATTTTGATTGTCGCTGGACCTCCTTTTGAAACAAAATTAAAAGTAAACTCCCCTGATTCAGGTACGATTAACTTTCCTTTATACTGTGATAAATAAAAGTTTTTAGGTATTCCCTCCATATTCACCGTAATGTTTGGAATTGTTTTTTGCATCATCGGTTTCAACTTAGATACATCAGGCTCCTTTTCAAATCTTCCTTGAAATATATTTACACTCATTTCAGATAAAGAAGGTTTTTGATCAGGGAACTTGGTAACCACAATATTCTTAAATGCAACTTGACCATGATCGCCTTGTATTCTTAAAGCATCTTCTGCTATTTCATTTCTTGAAATGGAACCTGCGGTAGGTCCTGATAATTCAATATTTTCTTGAATCACCACGCCGTTTAATTCCACTTTTAAAATTCTTGCATTTTCTGTTTTTACACCATTCACAAATCGAGGTGCTTGAAATGAAATTTTATAATGCTGCCATAAACCAGGTGCTTTACTAACATTTTGTCTTGGGGCACGACCATCAAATACTCTTTGTCCTTCGGGCCTTTTACTATCGTTACGTTCGTAAATACCACCCATATCAGTTGACCTAGGTTTAATGACGCCCCAACTATCTAATAATTGTATTTCATACCTGCCTTGTAAATAAATACCTGAGTTAGATTCCTTCGCCATCATGCAATCTAATTCAAGGTCAATATCCCCATGTTTGAAAATGGTAAATAAATCCTTACGCGCTGCTGAATCAGGTATATTAACGAGTATGCCAGTGCCTGGCGTAAAGCTAATATGATGACTCTTGTTAATATCAGCATATACGCTTCCTGCAATATGCCAATTAGCCGTAGGCTTATTAAATTCGCTCATCGTAGTTAAATCGAGCTTTGTTTGCGCAGTCAGGTTTAGGTTAATTAGTAGCGCAAAAATTGCTATACCAGATTTAAAGTAAGACACTACATTAATTCGAAAATTTGGATGATATCCCATATTCATTATTTTGAGTTAGCAATTTATGTAAAATACATTTAAAATCACTCCGCTTTTGTTATTAATACACACAAAAAAGCCCTCCCAATGTGATTGAGAAGGCTTTAATATATAATAATATTATTTTATACTAAATCAAAGCGATCTAAATTCATCACTTTAGTCCATGCTGCAACAAAGTCATGCAAGAATTTTTCCTTAGCATCGTCGCATGCATATACTTCAGCCAATGCACGTAATTCCGAATTAGATCCAAATATTAAATCAACTCTTGTTCCTGTCCATTTAACTTTTCCAGTTGCACGATCAGTTCCTTCAAAGATGTATTGATGTGCATCGGTCGCTTTCCAAGTGGTTGAATAGTCAATTAAATGCGCAAAGAAATCATTGGTTAATACACCAGGTTGATTTGTAAATACACCGTGAATTGATCCATCAAAATTAGTATGCAACACACGTAACCCACCAACAAGTACTGTTAATTCAGGCGATGTTAAATTTAATAATTGTGCTTTATCAATCAACATTTCTTCAGGAGATATTAAAGTACGTGGTTTGATATAGTTACGAAATCCATCCGCAATAGGTTCTAACACAGCAAATGATTCAACATCTGTTTCAGTCTGTGATGCATCAGTACGACCTGGGGTGAAAGGAACTTTAATTTCATGTCCACCATCCTTCGCTGCTTTTTCAATGGCAGCAGCACCTGCTAAAACTATTAAGTCAGCAATAGATACTTGCTTTTCTGTATTTGCACTATTAAATGCTTTTTGAATTGCTTCCAAAGCATCTAACACTTTTGATAATTGTGCAGGATTGTTTACTGCCCAAAATTTTTGTGGCGCTAAACGAATACGTGCACCATTTGCACCACCACGCTTATCTGATCCACGGAAAGTGGAAGCAGAAGCCCATGCAGTTGCAACTAATTCAGACACGGTTAAACCAGAAGAAATAATTTTTGTTTTTAATGCTGCGATATCAGAAGCATCAATTAATTTATGGGTAACTGCTGGTATTGGATCCTGCCATATTAAAACTTCTGCAGGAACTTCAGCGCCTACATAACGAGAACGCGGGCCCATATCACGATGCGTTAATTTAAACCATGCTCTTGCAAATGCATCTGCAAATTGATCTGGATTTTCATGAAATCTTTTTGAAACTTTTCCATAAGCTGGATCCACTCTTAATGCGATATCTGTAGTTAACATCGTTGGCGCATGTGTGATAGCTGGATCATGTGCATCTGGCACAGTACCTGCACCACCACCCGCTTTTGGCTTCCACTGATTTGCACCTGCTGGACTTTTTGTTAATTCCCACTCAAATCCAAAAAGATTATCAAAATAATTATTACTCCATTTTGTAGGCGTGGTTGTCCATGCACCTTCTAAACCTGATGTAATCGTATATTGTGCGTTACCTGTTCCATAGGTATTTTTCCAACCTGTACTTTGTTCTTCGATACTTGCAGCTGCAGGCTCTTTGCTTACATATTTACCAGGATCTGCCGCACCATGTGTTTTACCAAATGTGTGTCCACCTGCGATTAGCGCAACTGTTTCTTCATCATTCATTGCCATACGCGCAAAAGTTTCTCTAATATCACGTGCTGATGCGATAGGATCAGGATTACCATTTGGTCCTTCTGGGTTCACATAAATTAAACCCATTTGCACCGCAGCCAAAGGATTTTCTAAATCACGATCACCTGTATATCTTTTATCTCCTAACCATTCTCTTTCATTGCCCCAATACACATCTTCTTGTGGCTCCCAAACATCTTCTCTTCCTCCTGCAAAACCGAAAGTGTTGAATCCCATAGATTCTAATGCACAGTTTCCAGTAAGTATCATTAAATCAGCCCAAGATAATTTTTGACCATACTTCTTTTTGATCGGCCATAATAATAATCTTGCCTTATCTAAATTGGTATTATCAGGCCAACTATTTAATGGTGCAAATCTTTGCATACCAGCGCCACCACCACCGCGACCATCTGTTGTACGATAGGTCCCTGCACTATGCCAAGCCATACGAATAAAGAATGGTCCATAATGACCATAATCTGCTGGCCACCAATCTTGTGAATTGGTCATTAAATCAACGATGTCTTTTTTTACTGCTTTTAAATCTAAGGATGCAAATTCTTTTGCATAATTAAAAGAGCTGTCCATTGGATTAGACAAAGTAGAATGTTGACGAAGAATATTTAATTTTAATTGATTTGGCCACCAGTCTTGGTTTCTTGTACCAGTTCCTGCACTCGGTTGTTTACCCGCAACTGCAGCAGGTCCTTTATAAGGGCATTTTGCCTCACCTGATTTATTTGTATTATTTTCCATAGGTATATTATTATAAATAGTTTGAGGTGTAAAACTACTAAAATAACCGCCTACTCAGTTATAAATAACGGAAAAAAATCATCAAAATGTTAATGAAAACAGGGGGGAAAATCTAATTCCCTCCAACAATTTTGCTGGTACTGCGATACAAATAATTTTCGTAGATATGTCGTCTTGCAAAACGATCTGGCGTATCTGAATTTACTAATTTTACATAAATCGCTTTGGGCACGCCATAATATTCATATTCATTGCCATCTGAGAAAACGACCCTTAATATTTCAGATTTGAATTCAAAATCATCCATACTGGCTTCGGAAATTGTTTTAG
>JBIIRW010000112.1:0-3674 GCA_044341385.1 Sediminibacterium sp.
AAGGTCGGGAAAGGCCTGTGAAAAATGACTATCTTGACAATCAAATTTATATCTTTGCAAAAATTATAGCGCAGATGGTTTATTTAACCCGAGTGGAACATTTTAATGCAGCACACAAATTAGCTAATCCCAATTGGACTAAGGAAAAGAATGAGGAAGTGTTTGGCGTATGCGCAAATGAAAATTGGCATGGGCATAATTATGAACTCTTTGTAACTATTAAAGGGGTTCCGGACGCGGAAACTGGCTTTTTGTTCGATGTAAAAAAGCTAAGCGTAATCATTAAGAAGCAGGTGATTGATGAATTAGATCACATGAATTTAAATTTAGATGTTCCATTCATGCAAGGCCAAATGTGTAGTACTGAAAATTTAGCGGTGGCTATTTGGAAACAATTAGCACCACATATTCCACCGGTTGTCCAACTGCATTGCGTTAAGTTATATGAAACCCCACGTATCTATGTGGAGTACTTTGGGGAATAAGTCCAAAGCGCCATCTAGTACCCAAAACAGGATTTTTTTGTCGAAATCGGGTATTAAGCCCAAATCGTTTAATTTATTTAGTTATTTGGCTAAACAAAATGGAAGCAATAGCGTTATTAATATTGTAACTTTGTCGTCTTAATTTAGAATCATGGAACAAAAAGTAGCGGTATACAGAAAAGAGCATTTTAATGCCGCACACAAATTGTTTTGTGCAGATTGGACAGACGAGGAGAACAAGCGTGTTTTTGGTGCTTGCAGTAATCCAAATTATCACGGTCACAACTACGAACTAGTGGTGCAAGTCAATGGAGTTCCAGATCCTATTACTGGATTTGTAATTAATACCAAGGACTTGAGTATACTAGTTGCAGAAGAAGTGATTTCAAGGTTCGATCATAAAAATTTAAACTTAGATACGGATGCGTTTAAAAATTTAAATCCCACTGCTGAAAATATAGCTATTGTGATTTTTAATTTACTAAGACCAAAAATATCTGAAACACTCGATTTAAAAATTCGTCTGTATGAAACAGAAAGAAACTTTGTTGACTACCCCGCTTAAGGATCAAAAAATTGAACTTAGCCATTTAATCATTGAAGAAATGGGTGATGAGCATAAAGCAAGTTCAGTGGATACGCCATTACGTTCTGATGCCTTTGATAAAACAGATGATGAAAAAATAGCAGCAATTGAGCCGCATTTTAGAGCCATCATGGAAATCTTAGGAATGGACTTAAATGATGATAGCTTAAGAGGTACCCCACTTCGTGTCGCTAAAATGTATGTAAAGGAATTATTCCAAGGATTAAATCCAGCAAACATGCCAAGCATGACCTTGTTTGAAAATAAATTTCAGTACAATGAAATGTTGGTTGAAAAAAATATTAATTTTTATACCAATTGTGAGCATCACTTTGTTCCCTTCTTTGGTAAAGCGCATGTGGCTTATATCAGCAGTGGTAAAGTAATTGGATTAAGTAAGTTGAATAGATTGGTGGAATATTTTTCAAAACGCCCACAAGTACAAGAGCGTTTAACCATGCAAATTGGTAAAGCATTACAAACAGTATTGCAAACCCAGGATGTTGCAGTGATGATGGATGCAAAGCATTTGTGTGTATCAAGTCGTGGCGTAAAGGATGACAGTTCGAACACGATCACTAGTTTTTTTGGTGGTAAGTTTCAGGAAGAAAATACGAAATTGGAATTCTTAAAATATATTGAATTAAATGATTAGGTAAGTTTGGGTTAGTGGTTTGAATCGTAAGAGAATGGCGGAGCAAATGCTCCGCCATTTTTGTGTCCAATACTTGCGCGCAACTATTCTTTCACATATAACTGAATTCATATATTTTTGTAAAAATGAATCACATGTCAAAAAATGCTTTTGTATTCCCAGGCCAAGGAAGTCAATTTTCTGGAATGGGAAAAAATTTATATGAATCCAATGCCACTGCTAAACAAATGTTTGAAAAGGCCAATGAAATTTTAGGTTTTAGAATTAGTGATATCATGTTTGAAGGAACTGATGAGCAGTTAAAGCAAACCAATGTAACACAGCCCGCAATTTTTATACATTCTGTAATTGCTTATTTAACGCAACCTGCTGAAACAAGTATAGCGCCTGATATGGTTGCAGGACATTCCTTAGGAGAGTTTAGTGCACTGGTTGCCAACAAAGCATTAAGCTTTGAAGATGCATTACGATTAGTAAGTATCCGAGCAAAAGCAATGCAAGCAGCTTGTGAAATTCAACCATCTACCATGGCTGCAGTATTAGCATTAGCCGATGAAAAAGTGGAAGAAGTTTGTGCGCAGGTTCAAAATGAAACAGGTGAAATAGTAGTCCCTGCCAATTATAATTGCCCTGGACAATTAGTAATATCGGGTTCGGTGAAAGGAATCGAGGTTGCATGTGAGCAAATGAAAGCAGCGGGTGCAAAACGTGCCTTGGTTTTACCAGTGGGCGGAGCATTTCATAGTCCATTAATGAATCCTGCAAAAATTGAATTAGCAGCTGCTATCGAAGCCACCCATTTTAACCAGCCTATTTGTCCGGTATACCAAAATGTAACGGCTACTGCAGTATCCGATCCAGCTCAAATAAAGCAAAATTTAATAGCCCAATTAACGGGCGCAGTGCGTTGGACACAAACCGTTCAGGCGATGGTTGCCGACGGCGCCACCCATTTTACAGAGTATGGGCCAGGCAAGGTTTTGCAGGGATTAGTTCAAAAAGTATACAAGGAAGCCGTGGTTGCCGGTGTAAACTAAAAAATAACAGAACTTTTGCATCATAATCAAGCCCTTAGCGCAATCTCTAGGGGCTTTTTTTCGTTTTGTTTTGGGTAACTATGCCTAAATTACATTAAATTATTTTACCATATTTTGAAAAGGAGAGTTCTATATGTTTTGTTGGGAGTGATGCTATCTTTTCAAGGGTGGGGGCAGGTAACTTCAATTAGTTTAAGCCAATCAACAATGTGCTTTGGAGATGCAACCACAAGACTAGTGATCAATTCTAATTCAGATACATGGATTTTTGTTGAAAGATATGATTATTCTACTTCGCAGTGGGTATTATCAAATAATCCTAGACAAAAAGTGTTTAATGGAATTCCATTGAATTTTTCTATTCTAGATTTTTATAACACAGCAATTTATAGAGTAAATTATGCTTCTAGTCAAGGAGTATCTTTATCTTCTGGAGCAACCTTTTCTACAGAATTAACTCTTTCCGTTCGTCCTGAATTTTTAACAGGAGCAATAGCTACATCAGGAGAGACGATATGTTATAATGGTAATCCTAGTTTGATAGGAAGTGCAACTGCATCTAGTGGAGGAGATGGGGCGATAATATATAAATGGCAATCATCTGTACTTGGGAATTTTACAGATGCAGTAGATATAGCCAGTAGCAATACTGCTACATATGATCCACCAACAGGATTAACTACAACAACTACATATAGAAGATTAGCAAATGATGGTACATGTAATACAACAGCGACAGTATCTAGTGGAACATGGTTAGTTACTGTTCTTCCACAGTTTACTTCAGGAGCAATAGCTACATCAGGAGAGACGATATGTTATAATGGTAATCCTAGTTTGATAGGAAGTGCAACTGCATCTAGTGGAGGAGATGGGGCGATAATATATAAATGGCAATCATCTGTACTTGG
>JBIIRW010000003.1:0-46696 GCA_044341385.1 Sediminibacterium sp.
ATTAGTCAATTCAGGTAATTATTGACTTTTTAAAGGATATTATAATTATTTTTACAGCAATTAAATAAACCATCAAAATGGCATACAATTTATTGAAAGGAAAGAGAGGAATTATTACTGGCGCGCTTGACAGCAATTCCATTGCTTGGAAAGTGGCCGAAAAAGCACATGAAGAAGGTGCAACTTTTGTTTTAACCAACGCCCCTATCGCAATGCGTATGGGTGAGATTAATGGTTTGGCTGAAAAAACAAATTCTAAAATTGTTCCAGCCGATGCCACAAGCGTTGAGGAATTAACGACACTTTTTACCCAATCTCAAGAAATTTTAGGTGGCAAAATTGACTTCGTACTTCATTCCATTGGCATGAGTGTGAATATTCGTAAAAAAATTGCTTACCCTGAATTGAATTATGATTATTACGCAAAGGGTGTTGATGTGTCAGCAATGTCATTACATAAAATGTTAAGTGTTGCTTATAAAATGGATGCATTAAATGACCACGCAAGTGTGGTTGCTTTAACCTATGCTGCAGCACAACGAACATTTCCTTTTTATACCGATATGGCTGATATTAAAGCATTGCTTGAATCCATTGCACGTAGTTTTGGCTACCACTATGGATTAAGAAATAAAGTACGTGTGAATACAGTATCTCAATCTCCTACTAAAACAACTGCAGGAACAGGTATCAAAGGATTTGGTGACTTTTTTGATTACGCGGATGCGATTGCACCACTAGGAAATGCAACTGCTGAAGATTGTGCAAACTATTGTGTGACTTTATTTTCCGACTTAACCAAAATGGTTACGATGCAAAACTTATTCCATGATGGTGGTTATTCAACAACTGGTGTGAGTGATTTGATTATGAAGAAAGCGGGTATCACTGAAGGTTAACAAGAAACATAGAAAATCACTTTAATAAATAATACATGAGCAATAAACAAATCAACCCCAAACTAGTAGAAGCCATTGGCTACCTTGGCTCACTATTAAGTTGTATCACTTTTGTGCCTCAGGTTTATTTATCATGGAAATCACATAGTGTGGGTGATTTAAGTTTACTCATGGTATTAATTGTAAACTTTAGCTGTATTGTTTGGTTGACGTATGCTTATTTAATTAATAGCCGACCTGTACTTATCGCAAACACAATTGTATTAATACTGAGTTTAATGTTACTTTATTTTAAATTAACTTTTTAAGTATATTTTTCGCGCTCACTTTTGTAAGCGCTACAATAAAAAAGGGTCGCCGATATATCGGGACCCTTTTTTATTTCCTCATCATAAGAGATTAATTTTTATGGGCTTATTTTTCAAAAAGCCCATGAAAATTATTTAATAAATAAGGGGCTAGCAAAGCTTAGCCCCTTATTTATTTTTCCTCATCATAAGAGATTAATTATTGAGGCGCTAGCTTTCTGCGAAAGCGCCTCAATAATTAATACTCGTCTTCATTAAACATGAAGTCATCATTACTTGGGTAATCTGGCCAAATATCATCAATGCTTTCATATACTTCTCCTTCGTCTTCCAACTCCTGCAAATTCTCAACCACATCTAATGGTGCTCCACTACGAATAGAGTAATCGATCAATTCATCTTTTGTAGCCGGCCAAGGTGCTTCCTCTAAATAACTGGCTAATTCTAAAGTCCAAAACATAGGTTTCTTTTTTGCAAAAGTAGCCGTATATATGATACTACCAAATGTGTTTTTTCTACAGGATGTAAACAAATTGTGAAATTTTGCCAAAATTGGGCCGGTAATCGTAGGTTTGTATCATGGAAAAGCAGCCTGCACTATTAGTTGCGACAGACATATATAAGAATTATGGCAATATTTCAGTCTTAAAAGGGGTATCCCTTGAGGTAAACAAGGCGGAGATGGTTTCTATTGTGGGTGCGTCCGGGGCTGGTAAATCGACGCTTTTATACATTGTAAGTAGTTTAGAAAAAGCCGACAAAGGGCAAATTTTATTTCAAAATCAGGACATTAGTGCGCTTTCCAATAAGCAACTCGCTCATTACAGAAATAACCAAATTGGCTTCGTTTTTCAATTTCATCACTTGTTACCTGAATTCACAGCACTCGAGAATATTTGTATCCCAGCTTGGATAGGTCAAAAACCAAAAAAACAAGTGGAAACAAAGGCCATGGAATTACTTGAGTTTATGGGTTTGGCTGATCAAAAAGATAAAAAACCTCATAGTTTATCTGGTGGTGAACAACAACGAATTGCAGTGGCACGTGCTTTAATAAATAGTCCTGCTTTAATTTTTGCAGATGAACCTACCGGCAATTTAGATAGCGCCAATGCAGCTGCCTTGCATCATTTATTTATTAAATGTCGCGACACTTTTCAACAAAGCTTTTTAATTGTAACGCACAATGAATCATTGGCTGAAATGAGCAATCGCACACTTCACATGAAGGATGGGCAAATGATTTAATTATACCCGCGCCTTCCAAGGCATATCTGCCACGCCATTTAAATGTCCAATATACCTAGCTAATACAAATAAGTAATCACTTAATCTGTTCAGGTATTTTATAACAATGGGTTCAACGAATAAATTTTCCTCTTGTAAGTTCACGCACCATCTTTCAGCACGACGACAAACACATCTCGCAACATGGGTCATTGAAATAGCACTATGTCCCACTGGTAAAATAAAAGATCTCATGGGTTCTAAAACGGCGTTCATCGTATCAATCTCTTTTTCCAAATTTGTAATATCAATTTCAGTTAAATCAGGAATTTGTATTGCAGATTCTTTATCAGGATCACAAGCAAGGTGAGAACCCACTGTAAATAATCGATCCTGCACCTCATTTAATACTTTTTGAATTTCCGCATTTTCACACATATCACTCACTAAACCAATAAAGGAGTTTAGTTCATCTACTGTTCCATAGGATTCAATACGAATATGACTTTTAGGTACCCTTGTACCCCCAATTAATGATGTTTTGCCTTCGTCCCCTGCTTTTGTATAAATTTTCATGCGGTAATTTTTTCTTAAGCCCTATTGCTTAAGCAATATCTGTGTAACAAATCTAATAAAATAAAGTTCACTTAGGCATAAAAAAGCTCCGCATAAAATTATGGGAGCCTAATTATATATTTTTATTGATCAATCTTTATTTATGGCCGACGTTTAAAGTATCTGTTTCCACATTGCCATCCCTTAACCTTACAACGCGGTGGGCATATTTCGCAATATCTTCCTCGTGGGTCACTAATATTACGGTATTGCCTGATGAATGAATTTTTCCGAATAATTCCATGACTTCCACTGAGGTTTTGGTATCCAAATTACCTGTAGGCTCATCGGCTAATAATATAGATGGGTTATTTACAAGTGCACGCGCAATGGCTACCCTTTGTATTTGACCCCCACTTAACTCATTTGATTTATGATGACTTCTATCCGCCAAGCCCACTTTTTCAAGTGCCACCATCGCTCTATCTAATCTTTCTTTTTTTGCGATACCTGCATATACCAGTGGTAAGGCGACGTTTTCTGCAGCTGATAATCTTGGTAATAAATTAAATTGTTGAAATACAAATCCAATTTCTACATTACGAATACCTGCCAATTCATCATCTGTCATCTTGCTTACATCATGTCCATTTAAATTATACATCCCTTTGGTCGGTGAATCCAAACAGCCTAATATATTCATCAGCGTACTTTTTCCACTTCCCGAAGGACCCATTAATGCGACATATTCATTTGACTGAATATCTAAATTAATACCTTTTAAAACGGGTATGGCCTGGCCTGCCATAAAATAACTTTTTTGTAAATCCCTTAATTGAATAACTGATGACATTATATAAATTTATTTATTTATTACTTTAGGTACTTTAAAAAACTCGCCGTTTTGATCAGGTGCATTTTTTAAAGCCGCTGTTCTATCTATGGATCCCTTTACTTCATCCGAACGCAATACGTTAATACTATTCCCCATATGCATTAACGGTTCGGTGCCAGTGGTGTCGATTTCATTGAGCTTTTCAACAAAACCCACCAAATCCTGCATGTCTGCAACTAATTTGTCCATATTTTCAGGGGCCACATTTAACCTAGATAAATGTGCCAAATGGCTAATTAATTTATTGTCTACTTGCATAATACAAATGTAATCCAAAGCTAGCAACCCCCAAGGCGCATTTGTTAAATGGTCATAAGAAACAACCAGTGGCAAAAAAAATAGGGGAAATTGGAAGATTTTTTTGAAAATAGTTGCATAACTAACTAATTTTACAAAAATGTGCTTTTATGCAAAGATCAATTAAAAAAGTAGCGGTATTAGGAAGTGGCGTAATGGGTTCTCGTATTGCATGTCACTTTGCTGGGATTGGCGTGGAAGTATTATTGTTAGATATGCTTGCACCAGGTTCAAATGAAAGCACAAAAGCAAAAGAAAGAAACCAATTAGTGGATAGCTCTTTGCAAGCAGCGATTAAATCAAACCCTTCTCCTCTATATCTTCAAAAATTTGCACAAAATATAAGTACAGGGAATTTTACCGACGATATTGCAAAAATCAGCAATGCAGATTGGATCATTGAAGTAGTGGTTGAAAGGTTAGACATTAAAAAATTAATTTACGACGAGGTTGAAAAATACAGAAAGCCCGGAACTTTAGTCAGTTCAAATACTTCAGGCATACCCATACATTTAATGGCGGAAGGACGTAGTGAGGATTTTCAAAAACATTTTTGTGGTACGCACTTTTTTAATCCCCCACGCTATTTGCGTTTACTTGAAATTATTCCTACTGCAAAAACAGATCCTAGCATTGTTGATTTTCATATGCATTATGGGGATATATTTTTAGGTAAAACCACCGTGCTTTGTAAGGATACTCCTGCCTTTATCGCTAACAGGGTGGGCGTTTTCAGCATGATGAGTGTTTTGCATATCATGGAAAAAATGGAGTTAAGTATTGATGAAATTGAATCCATCACTGGACCAATTATGGGCCGCCCGAAATCAGCAACTTTCCGTACAGCCGATGTGGTAGGAATTGATACTTTGGTAAAAGTAGCCAATGGGGTTGCTGCAAGCTGTCCAAATGATGAGGCTAAAAATATTTTCACTTTGCCTGCTTGGCTTGAAAAAATGGTTGAACAAAATTGGTTAGGTGATAAAACTGGTCAAGGATTTTTTAAAAAAATAAAAACAGCTAACTCCAAAGAAATTTTAACACTAAATTTAAAAACTTTCGAATACGAGCCGCGCGTTAAAATAAAATTTGCTTCGATTGGTGTTGCTAAAGCAATGGAAAGTTTACCCGAACGTTTAAAAAGTTTATACGCAGCAAAAGACAAAGCAGGTGAATTTGTACGTCAATTTCATTTTGCATTATTCTCCTATATCAGCCATCGTATTCCAGAAATTAGTGATGAACTTTACCGATTGGACGATGCTTTGAAAGCAGGTTTTGGTTGGGAGATAGGTGCTTTTGAAACTTGGAATGAATTAGGTGCTACACAAGTGGTTAGCGATATGAAATCAGCTGGATATGCCCTAGCACCTTGGGTTCAAACTATGTTAGATAAGGGCTTAAGCTTTTATAAAGTGCAAGAAGGCAAACGCTATTACTATGATGTAGCAACTGAATCTTATAAATTAATACCGGGAAGTGAGTCCTTCTTAATTTTATCTGATCTAAAGGAAAAGACCATTTGGAAAAACAGCGCATGTACTATGGTGGATATGAATGATGGCATTGCAGGATTTAGCTGGAACACCAAAATGAATAGTATTGGTGGCGAGGTTTTAGAAGGTATAAATAAAGCTATTCATATTGCAGAAGATAAATTTAATGGTTTAGTCATCGCCAATGAATCCAATTTATTTAGTGCAGGTGCGAATGTGGGTATGATTTTTATGTTGGCTATTGAACAAGATTACGAGGAACTCGATATGGCTATTCGTACTTTTCAAAATAGCATGATGCGTGTGCGCTACTCTTCTATTCCTGTAGTAGTAGCCCCTCATGGGCTTTGTTTGGGTGGTGGTTGTGAAATGAATTTACATGCAGATAGTATTTGTGCTGCTGCAGAAACTTATATTGGTTTAGTAGAATTAGGTATTGGTGTAATACCTGGTGGTGGTGGTACTAAGGAATTAGTGTTACGCGCCTCTGATGAGATGCATGCAGATGAACCAGAAACCATTACCCTTAATCGCAGATTTATGCAAATTGCAACTGCTAAAGTGGCAACAAGTGCACATGAAGCCATGGATATGGGCATCTTAAGAAAATCACAGGATTTTATTTTACTCAATCAATCCAGACGCATTACCAAAGCCAAAGACCAAGCACTACAATTATTTAATGCAGGATATACCCAGGCACAACAAAGAAAAGATATTAAAGTATTAGGAAAAGCAGGACTAGGTGCATTATACGCAGGTATTAATGGTATGCACAAAGCTGGATATGCTTCTGATCACGATGTTAAAGTGGCTAAAAAATTAGCATTTGTAATGTGTGGCGGAGATTTAAGTGAACCCACTACTGTAAATGAACAATACTTATTGGATTTGGAACGCGAAGCATTCTTAAGTTTGTGTGGCGAAAAGAAAACATTGGAGCGTATACAATCAGTGATCACTGCAGGTAGACCGATAAGAAACTAGTTGTAATTTTTTTACACTTATTTTCATTAATGCTGACTACAACAAATCATTCAATGCAGATTGCAATGTTGGATAGTCAAATTTAAACCCTGCATGCGCAATTTTATTGGAAGAAACTTTAGCACTCTTTAAAATTTCAATACTCATTTCTCCCAACATTATTTTTAAGACGAAAGCGGGAACAGGTATGGGCAAGTAAAAGCCGCGTAATTTTTTTGCAATTGCAATAATTAAATCTTTATTACTTGTTGGATCAGGCGAAACTGCATTATACACGCCATTTATTGTATTAGTTTCAATCCCAAATAAAATCATTTTACATAAATCCTTATAATGTACCCAGCTGACCATTTGACTACCTGTCCCAAAAATAGTTGCTAAGCCAAATTGCGCAGGTTTGATAAATTCAGCCAAAGCACCCCCCTGCTTATTTAATACGATTCCTATTCTTAGGCTAACCAATTTGACACCTAAGGTTTCCACGGGTTTTACACTGTCCTCCCATCGTTTACAGGTATCACCTAAAAATGCAGCATCCACAGGATCAGTCTCTACAAATCCATGTTGCAAACTTTGTTCAGTATCTGGACCATACCAACCAATCGCTGATGCCGCAACCACTGTTTTAACTTGATGTGAACTTTCAGATAAATACTTCACTAACAATGCACCCGACATTACCCTGCTATCCACAATTTCTTGCTTACGTTTTTTTGACCATCTTTTATCTGCCACACCTGCTCCAGCCAAATGTACAATAGCATCTGCTTTCCCAATTGCTAATGGATCAATATAACCCTTGGCTATGTCCCAAACAGCATAGGTTAAATTAGGTATTGGAGAAATTTGCGGCTTGCGTGTTAAAATAATCACCTGATAGCCCTTACTTAATAATAATTGTGTAAGGGAAGATCCTACCATTCCAGTTCCTCCTGTGATTAATACTGTTTGCATTTGTTAAAGGTACAATTTTTGTTCATTTTGAATGGATTAGTAAGATTCAAATAGCGGTTTTTGTAAGAATATTAAAATGACGCATATAACTATCCGCAATAAAAAACCCCGCCTGATGAAGGGCGGGGTTACAACTAAAATCAACTATACATAAGAACTAAATCAATCCGGTTTTTTGCCATCCATAAAAGTATTGATGGTTGAAATTTGTGTTTGGTTATTCTCATCCTTATCCACGGTGTACTTACTGTAATAATTTTCAACAGAAGCCAAAGTATTACCAAACATTTCCATATTTCTTCTAACATATGCAGGCACTGATTCAAAATCATTATTAGAATCATTGGCATTGTTAATATTAAAAGATAAATTTCTTAATTTCTGAATACGTTCAGCCACTTTTTTCCTTTGTTCTTCTGCATTATCTAATGGCATCTCATAATTTGCTTGTTGATTGACATGTGCCACAGGTGTATTGGATTCCTCTCTCATCACCAATTGCATCGAAGGTTCTTCCTCATATCTGAAAGAAGACTCAAATACAACTTCCGATAGAGCAGGAGCTTCAATCACAGGAGCAGTATACATTTCAACAGTTCTTTCTTCTTCCTGAGCAATATCAGCTTCCATCAACATTTCAGCTTCCATCAATTCTTCCTCCATCATTTCTTCTTCTACTAATTCCTCGGCAACTTCTTCATCAATTGTGATTTCTTCTAACATAAAGTCTTCTTCCATTTCCAAACTTGGGTCTGACTCATTTATTTCAAAAATCACTTCATTTGAGGCAACTATTGGAGCTGAAACTTCTTCTTCAGTTTCGTCCGCTTCCTCCACATAAATATTCGAAGGCTTACTTAAAATAAAGTCAGAAACAATAGTAGCTTCTTTCTCTGCTTCCATATTTAAAGTGAACATTTCTTCTTCTATTTCTTCCATTTCCGCTTCTACCTCTTCTTCTAAAGCTGGTTCCTCTTCTTCTAAAGCTGGTTCCTCTTCAAATACTAAAGTTGGCATTAATTCACTGTTCTCAAATGCCATCACTTCCATTTCTTCCTCCGCTTCTAATAGCTCATCTTCTGAAGCTTCTTCTACCTCCATCTCTTCTTCAATACTATCTGCAGCGGCAATTGAAGCTTGTGCATTTAACTCCCAGATGGTATCATATTTATCCAATACTACTTCCTTTACTTCTTCCTCCTCCATTAATGGAGCTTCTATTTCAGGCGCTTGGTCAAATGAGAAATGAATGGGCGTTTCTTCAGTTTGATCTAAAATAAAATGATCCGCTGCTTTTTCATTTACTTCATTGCTTAATGGCTCCTCCTTGATTTGCTCAGTTGCAACTGCATCTGTAACCAATGTCATTACAATTTTTTCCTCAATAGGAGCCTCCGCTTTTTTTGGTGTTTCTGTTTTAAAAGGATCTTTACCTTCAAAACCTGTAGCGATTAAAGTAATCCCTAATTTTTTATCAAGGGTAGCATCATAGCCCATACCCATAATTACATCAGAATGCTCTCCAGTTCTTTCTCTTAAAAAATTATTGATGGTTTCTAATTCATCCATGGTGCACTCATGTTCCCCTTCGGCACTATTAATATTCAATAAAATCCATTTTGCACCTTTAATATCACTATCATTTAACAATGGTGAATTCAAGGCTTCTTCAATGGCTCTTTCTGCTCTGTTCTCTCCTTCCACTTCGGCTTTACCTAAAATAGCAACACCGCCATTTTTCATCACCGTGCAAACGTCCGCAAAGTCAACAATAATGTGACCGCGGCTATTAATAACATCGGTAATACATTTAGCTGCAGTTGCTAAAACATTATCTGCTTTCGTAAATGCCTCTTTCATTTTTAAATTACCATATTGAACACGTAATTTATCATTTGAAATCACCAACAATGTATCTACTAATGGTTTTAATTGATTGATTCCTTCCTCTGCTTGTTTTTGACGACGAGGCCCTTCAAATCCAAAAGGTGTGGTAACAATACCCACCGTTAATATGCCTAAGTCCTTACAAATTTTTGCAATAATTGGCGCGCCACCAGTTCCAGTACCACCACCCATACCCACTGTGATAAAGGCCATGCGCGTATTAACTTCTAAAATTTTTCTGATTTCTTCTAATGATTCCTCCGTTGCTAACTTACCTACAGACGGATCCGCACCTGCCCCAAGACCCTGTGTTAAATGTGGGCCTAATTGAATTTTGTTGGGCACATCGCTTTGTTCAATGGCCTTAGAATCTGTATTACAAATAATAAAATCAACGCCTTCTATATCCTGCTTAAACATAAAGTTTACAGCATTACTACCGCCACCACCTACGCCGAGGACCTTGATGATAGATGATTTTTGTTTAGGCAAGTCAAATTGAATCATTTTTTTGTTTTTAAATGGGTTAGTTAGTAGGTTAGTTGTTAGTTAGTTATGTCGAAATTAGCAATTTTAGAATTTATTCTACATGATATTTATAACCACAATGTGGGTAAATAATATTACAAAGGTTTGTCAGGTTCCTCATTAAATATTTCAATCAAGTTATTCTTGAATCGATCCCAAAACTTGCTCTTTCTTCTTTCAATTTGTTCTAATGATAAAGTAGTTGCTTGTGCAGGTTTTTCCACTTTTTGACTCGTTAAAGTATTGGCCCCATTGGTGTTGTTTACAGTCAATGATTTAGGCACTTCTACTCTTTTAAAGTTTTCAGCAAATACCTTATAATTTTGTTCAAAATCGTTATAGCCTTTCAAGATTAATCCAATACATGTTGAATACATTGGCTTTTTCAACTCATCAATATGATTAGGTGCTAAATGTTCATTCGGCAATCCAATTCTAGCATTTAAGCCAGTGATATACTCGGTTAATTGAATTAGGTGCTTTAATTGAGATCCACCACCAGTCAATATCACACCCCCATTTAACTGACGACTATCCAAACCCACTTGCTTTAAATGATAAGTGACAAAATCCAATATTTCACTCATTCTAGCCTGGATAATTCCTGCCAAACTTTTCACACTGATTTCTTTAGCTGGCATTCCTTTTAAACCTGGAATAGTTACATAAGCATTTGCCTTTGCCTCATCTGCCAAAGCGCTACCAAACTGTACTTTCATTGCTTCAGCTTGACTTTTCAAAACACCTAAGCCAAGTCGAATATCATTGGTTATGTTTTCACCACCAAATGGTATTACTGCAGTATGCTTCAAGATGCCATCATAAAATACGGCCAAATCACTAGTGCCACCACCAATATCTAATATTGCCACACCCGCTTCTAAATCGATATCACTCATAACCGCACTTGCAGACGCCAGGGGTTGTAATACTAAATCCTTCGTCACTAAACCACTACGCTCCACTGAACGATTGATATTACGGATTGCATTTCTATCCCCAGTTAGGATTAAAAAGTTTGCACCCACTTTTACCCCATTCACGCCTACCGGCTCTTTCACATTTGGGTTATTGTCAACATGAAACTCTTGTGGTATCACGTCAATTATTTGATCCCCAGCTGGAATAAATGTTTTGCGTTGGTTGTTAATTAATTGCTCAATTTCCCAAGGTTGAATTTCGTTCTCCGCATCCTGACGAACCATATCACCCCTTGTTTGTAAACTTTTAATATGATGACCAGCAATACCTACAAATACTTCATTGATTTCTAAATCAGGATTGCTTAATTGACAATTTTGAAGTGCTTGTTGAATTGCTTTAATAGTTTGATCAATGTTTAAAACTTGACCATGTTGTACCCCATTACTGTTGGCACGGCCAAAGCCCAATATCTCTAATTTGCCAAACTCATTTTTTCTGCCTGCTATAGCCGCAATCTTTGTGGTACCAATATCTAGACCCACAATGATGGGCGAATCGTTTTGACTCATTTTTATGTATTTTAGTTGTTAGTTGTTGTTGTTCTTAGAATTGGTCTTTGTCGGCATTAAAGCCTTCGCGGATTTCTTCTTATTAATTAACGATTTATTGTTTTGTTTATTGTCTTTTTTCTTGATTTGTTTTTTGGCTTTTATTGGCGTGCTTTTTTTATTTATTTTCGCTGTATCCGCTAGCTTCTTAGCCACTTTATTTTCAACCAATTTGACCTCATTTTTTTTAGCAATAGGCGCCACTTGCTTTAAGGTATCTTTAATGATCGGCGCTAATACACTATCCCTATTCGACGACACATTATCCATATTCTCTACTTCTGCATTTTGAAATGGCATCATGCCTGGGGCATACTGAATAGGATCCAACCCCTTTTTAAGTGCAACAATTTGTCCGTCAAATCTGCAATCCAATACCTGATAGGCATTGATACCACTTTGTACCCATACTTTTTTATAAAAGGTATACAATCGATTTAATTTATCGGTCAAATTATCCACCGAGCCAATTAAAACAGTATGATCACCTAAACTAGGTATAATTTGAAAATCACCATTAGGTCCAATATTCACTTGAGCAATTTGCGCTGTAAAAAAACTATCTGTTTTTATTGTATTTGAAAAAAAAAGCAAGTCATTAAGCAGCAAACTATCTGGTGCCGATAATTTATCTTGATCAGTCGGGAAGCCCGTAAATACAGGCAGACGAAGTACCGTTAGTTGCTTTAAAGGTAAGCGCCAACCTTTATCATCTATATAAAATGAACTTCCTGAAACAGTAAAAACACGCGCGATAGGAATTCTTTGTTGTATTTTAACTTCTAATAATTGTTGATTATTGATAAACAGTTCTGCATTTTTTATCCACCTGATTTTTTCTAAATCCTTTTCTATCTTGGTTAAATTAAGGCCTTCAATAATTGCACCTTTGGTTACCCCTTTTTCTTTTAAAATTTGGGTGATTTCATTTTCATCCATAAATAAGGCCTTGGTCGTTTCGCCCACCAATTCTATTTGAATTTGCGATATCTTTTTAGCCGTTTTGGCTTTCCAAGCAATCACAAATAAAAATATAAGTGCAGCACCAGCAATGCTCCACAAAGTTTTAATCAATATGTTTTGCCAATGCTTCATTTAATAGATATAAGGAGGTCTTTAATATTATTGATACAAACATCTATATCACCTGCACCAGCCATAACAATCAACTTATCAGGGGTGGTTGCTGCCCAAGCCAACAATGCTTCTTTTGACATTACTTGTTTTTTTGATATACGCATTCTTTCAACCAACATATCACTAGTAACTCCAGGAATGGGTAATTCCCTTGCAGGATAAATAGGCAACAAAATAACTTCATCTGCTTTATCCAATGTTTCAACAAATCCATCACACTGGTCTTGGGTTCGACTATATAAATGTGGTTGAAAAACTAATACCATTTTTTCGCCCGGATATATACTTCTTACACCAGCTATTAATGCATTCAATTCCTCAGGATGATGCGCATAATCGTCAATTAAAACCTTATTCGCTGTTTTAATCTTATACTCAAAGCGACGCTTTACACCTTTAAAATCGGCTACCGCTAACTTAATTTTATTTTCATCAATACCCAAGGTTAAAGCAATTGCAATTGCGGCTGTGGCATTTTCAACATTGTGCAACCCACCCATATTCAAAATCACTTCCTTTAAAACGCCCCCTGGATGCACTAAATCAAAAATATAAGAACCATCAACCACTTTTAAATTTTGCGTATGATAAGATGCGTCTTTTTTATCATACCCATAAGTTTGAATTGTTTTATTCTCCGAATTCGTCACAACCGTTGTTCCCATTTTTTGAATCAATGTACCACCAGGCTTAATCATATCCGCATATTGCCCAAATGCTTTTAATACTTCTTCTGCTGTTCCGTAAATATCTAAATGATCCGGATCTACGGCAGTGATGACTGCAATATTAGGTGACAATTTTAAAAAACTACGATCGTATTCATCTGCTTCAACAACCACTACATTTTTTTCATGGCTCCAAAAATTAGTATTATAATTGGAAGCAATGCCTCCTAAGAATGCATTGCACCCATATTCAGTATGTCGTAAAATATGGGCTGTCATTGAAGTAGTCGTAGTTTTTCCATGTGTACCTGCAATACCAATAGTGAAAGCATTTTCAGTCACCCATTGTAAAACATCACTACGCTTAACTACATTGTAACCATGGTCTCTGTAATAATTTAATTCCCCATGGTCCGCCGGAATGGCAGGGGTATAAACAACAACAGTAGCTGCTTTGTCCATTTGATTTAAATCATCTTCAAAGTGTATTTGTATCCCTTCTTTCACTAAATCATCCGTTAATGATGTAGGCGTTTTATCATAACCTGAAACATGCACCCCCTGTGTGTTAAAATACCTGGCTAATGCACTCATGCCAATACCACCAATTCCTATGAAATAGATATTTTTTATATTAGTTAGTGGGTTAATTATTTTCGGATTCATGTCGAGTGGGTTAATTCTTACTATTTCTTTACTAATTTTTAAATATGTTGTAGTATTTGTTCTGCAATAACTTGATCTGCATTTGTAAATGCATGGGCTTTTATTTTCTCTTCCATCATCTGTCTACTTTGGTCATCCTGCAATAAACTTTGTAATAAAGGAATCAATTTTTCATTCACGGCATTGTCGTTGACTATTTTCGCAGCACCATTGTCTACCAATGCCAACGCATTATGCGTTTGGTGATCTTCGGCTGCATGCGGATAGGGTACAAAAATTGCCGCTTTACCTGTAATTGAAATTTCAGCTATAGCCATCGCACCCGATCTGCTTACCACGATGTCTGCTGCAGAATAAGCAGCACTCATGTCATCAATAAATGAACTCACATAAACATTGGCATAATCATTTGCTGCATTTACATAAACTGCGGCATTCGGTTTACCCGTTTGCCAAATCAATTGGATGTTAGTTTCCAATAATAACGCCAAATTATTTTGAATCACTTTATTAATGGAACTAGCACCCAAACTTCCACCTACAATTAATACTGTTTTTTTGTTGGGCATTAATCCAAAATGCAACACTGCATTATTCTTGCTATAGGAAGTATTTATAATATTTTGTCTAACTGGATTCCCTGTCACCAAAATTTTATCAGCAGGAAAAAATGATTCCATCCCTTTTGTACCTGTGAATATTTGAGTAGCATCAGCACCTAACCATTGATTTGCTTTACCCGCAAATGCATTAGACTCATGAATAAAGGTTGGAATTGATTTGGTTTGCGCTTGTTTCAAAACGGGAAAGCTAGCATAGCCACCCACACCAAAAACGGCATTGGGTTTGAAATTTTTTATAATCGTCTTCACTTGAAAATAACTCTTCAATAATTTCCAAGGTAAGGATACATTTTTTAATAGATTAGTTCTGTTAAATCCCGCAATAGTGATCCCAATAATTTCATACCCTGCTTTTGGCACCTTCTCCATTTCCATTTTACCCAATGCACCCACAAATAATATAGCCGCATCAGGTTGTATTTTCTGAATTGCTTGCGCAACAGCAATCGCAGGGAAAATATGCCCTCCGGTTCCGCCACCAGCGATGATGATACGAATATTTTTATATTGCGGACTTAACGACATTGTCTATCTCAGTATTTTCGTCAGGTAATTCAATTTCAGTTTCCGCTGGCGCCTTCCCTTCCATTTGTTCCACATTGCGTGCAACACTTAATATCAATCCAATAGCACAACAAGTAAATATAAATGAGCTTCCACCCATACTTACTAATGGCAATGTTACCCCAGTCACTGGAACGATATTAACATTCACTGCCATATTTGCAATGGCTTGAATGATTAATGTAAAACTTAAACCAAGTGCTAAAAAAGCGCCAAAAGCGTAAGGACATTTTCTAAAAATTCGAATACATCTAAATAAAAAAACCAAATAAATAAAGATGATAAACGCCCCTCCAATCAATCCATATTCTTCAATAATAACTGCATATATAAAATCATTATACGCTTGCGGTAAAAAATTTCTTTGACGACTATTACCAGGACCAAGACCAAAAAATATACCTCCATTAGCAATTGCAATTTTTGCTTGTTGTACTTGATAAGGGACTTCCTTTTCATTGGCGTACATAAAATCCTGTACACGATTTACCCATGTACCAACGCGACCAAAACTTTTCATTTTTTCTGCAACCACTGGTTGGCCTTCTATCGATTTACTGGAGTGTGTCGCAATAGCTACGCCTACAATAATTGCCACAGGAATCATGGCAACTAAAATGGTCAATAAAATATGTTTAAAACTTATGCGCCCAATAAACATGAGCAATAAGGAAGTAGCCCCTGTTAATAAGGCATTGGACAAATTTGCAGGCATGATTAACCCACAAATAATAAATACTGGAATAATGACAGGTAAAAACCCTTTTTTAAAATCCTTAATTACTTCCTGCTTTTTACTTAACACCCTTGATATATACATAAACAAAGCAAGCTTTGCTACATCACTACTTTGTATAGTCAAATTTATAATAGGTAATTTAATCCATCTGCTTCCATCATTGATCTTTGCGCCAAAAAATAAAGTATAAATTAATAATGGAATAGCCAACATAAATAAAATAGTCGAAATTCTTGAAAACACTGTGTAATTAATTCGGTGCAAGCCAAAAATAACCAACAAACCCACCAATGTAAATATCACTTGCTTAAATAAATAAACGCTTGTGTTCCCACGGTACATTTTATATGCCAAAGAACCCGTTGCGCTATACACGACCAGTATAGATATCAATGATAATACAATGACTAACCCCCATATGTATTTATCACCCCTTGTTCTTTGGTCTAAATGCTCTTTCATACCTCCAATCGAAGGCATTTGTGAAAATAATTTATCCGTGGTCTCGTTGAACATGCTTATAATTCTTTAACTGACTCTTTGAATTGAATGCCTCTATCCTCATAGTTTTTAAATAAGTCGAAACTTGCACAAGCTGGACTTAGCAAAACAACATCTCCTTTTTCAGCTAATTTAAATGCCGCAGTCACCGCTTTTTTTGCAGAATCAGCTTCCACAATTGAAGCCACTTTATCTCCAAAAAAGTCAATGATTTTTTTATTGTCCGTACCCATGCAAATAATCGCTTTTACTTTTTCTTTCACTAATTCAGCGATTAATTCATAGTCATTACCCTTATCAACGCCGCCTAAAATTAAAACAGTAGATTTTTGCATACTCTCCAATGCATACCAAGTACTGTTTACATTAGTGGCCTTGCTATCATTCACAAAGTCAACACCACGAACAGTTGCCACAAATTCCATGCGGTGTTCAAGGCTATGAAAATTACTTACGGCTTCGCGGATTTTTTCCTTGCGAATTCCCAAAGTAGTTGCAGCAATACTTGCTGCCATTGTATTATAAGCATTGTGCTTGCCTTTTAATGCAAAATCATAAATACTCATCGACACGCGTTCTTCTTGGATTTTCAACATCATTTGGTCGTTTTTGATGTAGCCTCCTTTTTTTACTTCTTGTTTCATAGAAAATGGTAATGGGTTAGTATTAGTAGTTAGTAGTTCTAAATGTTTAACAATGACTTCATCGTCAATGCAGTAAATAAAATAATCCTGTGCAGTTTGATTTTCAATAATTCGAAACTTACTTTTAATATAATTTTCAAACTTGTAATCGTACCTGTCTAAATGATCTTCTGTGATATTTAATAAAATAGCGATATCGGGTTTGAAATGTATGATATCGTCTAATTGAAATGAGCTTACTTCAATTATGTATAATGACTTAGGTGCAACAGCAATTTGTCTTGCAAATGAAAATCCAATATTACCTACCATCGCTACATCATCATTGACTAATTGGCAAATATGATATAACAATGAAGTGGCAGTACTCTTCCCATTGCTACCAGTAATAGCTGTAATTTTACTAAAGCCCTTATATCGATATCCAAATTCAATTTCACTAATCACGGGAATACCTTTGGCTCTGATTGCTTTCACCATTTCATTTTTTTCAGGTATGCCCGGACTTTTCATTACTTCGTCCGCATTCAAAATTTGATCAACACTGTGCTTTCCTGACTCAAAAGCAATACCATTGTCCTCCAATTCTTTTTGGAAATTAGCTTTAATGGTGCTTCCATCAGATACAAATACTTCATAGCCTTTTTGTTTGGCTAATAAAGCAGTACCTATCCCGCTTTCCCCTGCACCTAATATGACTAATCTTTTAGACAATGTATTATCTTGTTTTTAATGTTAAGATGGAGGCAATCACTAATAATATGGTAATGATCCAGAAACGAACAGCAATTTTACTTTCATGAAAACCCTTCTTTTGGTAATGATGATGTAGTGGACTCATTAAAAATACCCTTCGACCTTCCCCAAACTTTTTCTTCGTGTATTTGAAATAGCTTACCTGAATTATAACACTTAAGTTTTCAATTAAAAAAACACCGCAAAAAATAGGGATCAGTAATTCTTTTCTAACGATAATGGCTAGTGATGCAATAATTCCGCCCAATGCCAAACTTCCTGTATCTCCCATAAACACTTGTGCTGGATAAGCATTGTACCATAAAAATCCTATGCAAGCACCAACAAATGCGCCTACAAATATGGATAACTCTCCTAAATTTGGTATATACATTACATTTAAATAGTCAGCAAAAACATAGTTACCACTTACATAAATAAATACACCTAATGCAGCACCTATAATTGCACTCACTCCTGCAGCTAAGCCATCAAGGCCATCAGTTAAATTAGCACCATTAGAAACTGCAGTGATAATAAATGTGACAATTAATATATAAATGATCCATGTATATTTTTCAGCGCCTGGCCCAATCCAACTTACCAATCTGCTATAATTAAATTCATGATTTTTAACGAATGGAATAGTCGTGATTGGCGTTTTAACTTTTACAAACCTCCTTTCTTCTCCATTAATTTTTCTAACAACAATATCAGCACCTTTGGCTACTTTTTCTCCTTTGGCTAAACTTTCAGAAACATTAGTTGAAACAATTTCCCTTTCAACAGTCACAGCATTACTAAAATATAATGTTACTCCAATAATGACGCCCAACCCAATTTGTCCAATAATTTTTGAAATACTCGCCAACCCATCCTTATCCATCTTTTTATAAGTCTCCCCTTTATTTTGAGACTCTTTTCTTGCTTTAATTTTAAAATAATCATCTAAAAAACCAATAAAGCCTAACCAGACAGTGCACAAAATCATTAACCAAATGTATACTTTGTCCAAATTCGCAAATAACAAAGTAGGAATTAAAATACTTAGTAAAATAATAATGCCGCCCATCGTAGGTGTACCTTTTTTTTGTTGCTCTCCTAGCAAACCTAATTCGCGTACACTTTCGCCAATTTGTTTTTTTTGTAAAAAAAGAATCATTTTTTTGCCATAGACGATTGCAATGAATAGGGATAATAATATAGCCATGGCAATTCTGAAAGTCAAAAACTGAAATGCACCTAATCCAGGTATATTAAATGTTTTGTCTAACCATGAAAATAATTGATACAGCATGATAGGTTTATTTGGCTAAATCGTTAAATAAATTTTGTAATACTTCTTTATCATCGAAATGTTGCTTCACACCATTTATATCTTGATACTTCTCATGCCCTTTCCCAGCAATTAAAATAATATCCCCTGGTTTTGAAAAACTCACCGCCGCCTTTATCGCTTCTTTACGATCCACGATATTTATATATTTTCTTTTTGCAGCACTACTCAAGCCCTGTTCCATATCCTTGATAATCTCATTGGGATCCTCGGAACGAGGATTGTCACTTGTGAAAAATACTTTTGTACTTAAATCACAAGCTACTTGTGCCATAATGGGGCGCTTCGTTTTATCTCTATCTCCACCGCATCCAACCACGGTAATGACATCCTCTCCGCCTTTTCTTAATTTTGCAATCGTAGTTAATACATTTTCTAAAGCATCAGGTGTGTGTGCATAATCAACAATTCCAATACGCTGATCAACTCCGATGATATAATCAAACCTACCTTCGGCACCTGTTAATGCACTTAGTATAGTTAATACCTCCGCTGACTTTTCCCCTAACTGCATTGCAACACCATACACTGCTAAAAAATTATACGCATTAAAAGTGCCAATTAATCTGCAATGCACTTCAATTTCATTCACCAACAACACCAAACCATGCAATTGATTCTCCAATATTTTTCCTTTATACGTTGCTGGCGCATGTAATGCATAAGTCAACTTATTTGCCTTTGTATCTGCTAACATTTGAACGCCATTTTTGTCATCTAAATTGGTGATCGCAAATCCTGCATTTGGCAAATGATCAAAGAATGCCTTTTTTGCATCCAAATACGCATCGAAAGTTTTATGATAGTCTAAATGATCATGTGTAATATTTGTAAATACCCCGCCAGTGAAATTTAATCCGGTAACGCGATGTTGATGAATAGCATGACTACTTACTTCCATAAATACATGGGTGCAACCCGCTTGCACCATTTTCCCCAATAACGCATTTAATTGAATTGCATCAGGCGTGGTATGGGTTGCTGGTACAATGGTATCCGCGATATGATTTTCAACAGTGCTTATTAAACCGCAGGTATATCCTAACCCTTTAAATAATTTAAACAATAAAGTGGCAACCGTCGTTTTTCCATTGGTACCAGTAATACCCACTAATTTTATTTTATTGGAAGGTTCGTTATAAAACTGATGCGCCATTATGGCAACAGCAACACTTGTATTTTCAACCATCAGGTAAGTAACCCCTGAAAGTGTTACCACAGGTAATTGTTCGCAAACAATGACAGTAGCTCCTTTTTCAATGGCAGTATCAATAAAATTATGCCCATCAACTTGTACGCCACTAATTGCAACAAATACAGAAGAAGGTGTCACCTTTCTTGAATCAATCTGAATATCATTGACTAATTGCTTTGTTGATCCAACAACTTCACGAAGTGCAACACCAAATAATATGGATTGTAATTCTTTCATTAATTTAACTCAATTTGAATTTGTTGACCTTTGGAAATATAGGCGCCTTGTGCAATACTTTGTTTTACTACTTTTCCCTTTCCAATACAGCTCACTAATAATCCCCTTTTTTCACACAACCATAATGCATCCTGTAATTTTAATCCACTGATATCAGGCATCGTACTGTCTGAAATGACTTGTTGTCTGCCAATCATATTTGTGCCAAAGCCATTTACTTTCACCCAGTCAGCAGAGGCATTCGTAGAATCTTTATAAGGAATCGCTAATGTTTTAGCGATTTGCTGTAAAGACATTTTGGAAATTGAATAATTAAACAACTGACTATCTTTTACATTAAATGCAGGAAGTATGTTCAATTTATTTTGAATATATGTTGAATACAACCTATCTGAAATTTCTTTCCAAACCGGACCTGCAACAGAAGCACCATAATAATTAGCTGCGTGCGCCTTATTCTTTATTATCACCAAGATGGTGTATTGTGGATTATCAGCAGGAAAATAGCCTGCAAATGAAGACTGGAAAATACCTTCGCCATACCCCTTATTCCCATTCGCTACTTTAGCCGTACCTGTTTTACCAGCCACTTTATACAAGCTATTTGCAAATAGTTTTTTTCCAGTACCATTAATGCAAACGCCTTCCAAAGCGATACGTAAATCTCTAATGGTAGTTGGCTTAGACAATTGCGCATTATATACTTTCGGTGAAAATGATTTTAAGATGCGCCCCTCTTCTTGTATCGCATTCACTAAATAAGGTTTCATCATGACCCCATTATTTGCAATCGCATTATATAAATTCAAAGTTTGAATTGGCGCTATTTCAATATTGTAACCAAAGGCCATCCATGGTAGAGTGGTTGGTCCCCATATTTTGTTTCCTGGCTTTACAATTCTTGGTTGCTTCTCCCCCACTAAATCAATACCAGAAGTAGAATCCAATCGTAATTTTGTTAAATGCTTAAAATATACATCCACATTATTGTTATAACTGGCCATCGCAATTTTTGCCATACCCACATTCGAACTTTCTTCAAAGGCTTCTAAAACAGAAGCATCGAATTTTCCATGCTTTTCAGAATCATACACCGTTTGTCCTGCTACTTTCCAAGTACCCCCTTCTAAATTAAGACGTGAATTCAAGGTAACTTTACCATCCTCTAATGCTGACAATAAAGTGACTAATTTAAAAGTAGATCCTGGTTCAGTAGGTGTCATCGCATAATTCAAATCCTCTCTATATACCCCGTCACTTATTTTTCCTAGGTTAGCAATGGCTTTAATTTTACCTGTTTTCACTTCCATCACCATCGCTACACCTGATGTCGCTTCATTTTTGATCATCATCTTCATTAACGCATTCTCCGTCACTTCCTGGATAAACACATCAATGGTACTTACAATATCTTTCCCTGTTTCTGGCTCAATTTCAAATTGACCTTCTTCCACCGGCACGGTAACCCCACCCGCAATAGCCCTAACCAACTGTCGTCCGTTTCGTCCATTCAATACCGTATCGTATGACTTTTCTAATCCTACTTTATTTTCATCTCTCGCTAATCCAATGGTACGATAACCAATATTTTCATAGGGATTTAATCTGAAGTTTTTCTCCTGCGCTATCAATCCACTTTTATAGCGACCCAATCGAAACATCGGAAACTTGATCAATGTTAAGTATTCGCGATAGTCGATCTTTTTTCTTAACTCATAATTTCCTTCTCTTACTTCAAAGGCTTTTGTCAATTCATTTTTATACCCTTCCGCAGATTTATCTTTAAATAAAGTGGCCAACGAAATAGACAATGAGTCAATATTTTCTCTAAATATTTTTCCGCTTTTTTCATGCAATGGTTCAACTCTAAAGTCAATGTAAATATCAAACCTAGGCATATTGGTACTTAACATTTGCCCATCTTCACTGTAAATGGTTCCCCTTGCAGCTGGAATTTCGACAATTCTTTGGTGCAAACTATCACTTAAGTTTCTCCAATATTTTCCTTCCACTTGTTGAATGTAAAAGGCCCTTCCTAAAATGGCGACACACACTATTACTATCAAGACATAGCTTAAATAAACCCGCCATAATATGTCGCGTTTTACATCCATTACTTTGATTCTTCTTTTAAATTATTATTGGCAGATGGAATTCTTTTTTCTAAAACCAAACGAATAGGCATTTCCTTAGCAACCACCAAACCGAAAGGGGCCACTTCATTTTCAATTTCTACAGCACGACTACGGCGCATCAACTCGGCCTTCACTGTTTTATATTCAAATTGTAACTCCTTTAACTCCTTTTGTGTGGTATTGATTTGACGAATAGTCTTGTCGGTTAAATGCCCGTTCGCAATGTAGAGGATTGCTAAAAATGCCAGGAACAAAAACAACGTAATGTTCATGACTATCCATTGATAATTAAAGATGCTTTTAAAAGCAGCTTTTGGATTTGGGTTAACGGGTACGGACATACTACTTATAATCTTTCCGCAGCGCGCAATTTTGCGCTTCTGCTTCGATTGTTTTCTTTCATCTCTTTCTCTGAAGCCACTACAGGTTTTTTTGTAATGATCTTCCAAAATTTTTCCCTTTCTACGGACAAGAAAGGGTTCGCCTCATTTTCTTCCTCAGGTGCAACTCTAAATGCATTTTTCACCATTCTGTCTTCGATCGAATGAAAGGTGATTACCACTGCAGTTCCCCCTGGCTTTACTACCTCTTTTAGTTGCGCTAATAAATCTTTAAGCGCTTCCATCTCTTCGTTTACTTCTATTCTAATCGCTTGAAAAACTTGTGCCCAATATTTATTTGGATTCCCTTTTACTACCGATGCAATCAATAACTTGAAATCGGCAACGGTATTTAGTTTTACATGCGCTCTGTTGGTAACAATATGTTTGGCCAATGTTTTTGAATTGGACACTTCCCCATATTGTTCAAACATTTTATGTAATGCAGATTCATCATAGCTTTCAATTACCTGCTTTGCGGTTTTTAGCTGGCGTTGATCCATTCGCATATCAAATGGACCATCAAACCTTGTTGAAAAACCCCTAGTTCCTTCATCAAATTGATGGCTACTCACACCTAAGTCAGCCAAAACACCATCTACTTGATCAATTTTATTTAAGCGTAAAAACCGCTGTAGGTATCTAAAATTTTCAGGAATGAAAACAATACGTTTGTCGTTGGGTAAGTTATTTTTCGCATCCGCATCTTGATCAAAGGCAACCAGCTTTCCTGTTGGACCTAATTTTGATAAAATACCTCTGCTATGACCTCCGCCGCCAAAAGTGGCATCCACATAAACCCCGTTGGGTTTGATGTTCATATGCGCCATTGTTTCATGAAATAAAACAGGAACATGATAATCCGAAGAAAAAGCAACTTGTTCCGATGCAACTATATCATTGTTTTGATTTTGCATCATGGTTACTTAATCTTGTTTTTTAATTCCTGCCATTACTTCCTGCGCTAGATTACTAAATTCATCTGCAGAAAAATCTTCAAAGAGCTGTTTGTATTTGCTTGCATCCCAAATTTCAAAACGATCTAAGGCAGCTGCTAATACAATTTCCTTCCCAGGTAAAGCAAACTCTCTTAATGTTGCTGGTAATAAAATACGTCCAGCGCCATCTAATTCAACCTCGGTTGCTCCACCTAAAAATTGACGACGAAACTGCCTCACTTTAGGATCGAAATCATTCAATTGGCTAATACGATCTAATATACCTTGCCAGCTTTTTATTGGATAAAGTGTCAAACACTTCTCAAACCCCCTACTCACAATAAAATGCGTTTCTCCTTCAGCCAACTGCTTTTTCAAGCTGCCGGGAAGCAGGAAACGACCTTTTGCGTCGATGGTTGATTGATATTCTCCGTGAAAGCCTGTCATTGTTAATAATTAAAGTGTTTTTTACCACTTGTTCACACAAATTAACACATTTTACCACTTTTAAAGGCCAATTGACCCCTTCAACTTTTCCACAAGTAATAAACCAAGCTGATAATCAATACAGTAAAGGAATACGGGTGGATTTTGACTAAATTCTAAGAAATCGAATGTTTATTGCTGTGGAAAACCCTAAAAAAGAGGTGAATAACTGGTGAATTAAGGTAAAAATCAAGGCAAAATGTACCTTTGCCCCATGAAGCAGCTACCGAAACTGAATTTAATTGACTTTGACTACGATTTACCTAATGAAAGAATAGCATATACACCTTGCCAAAATAGAGCTGATAGCAAACTGCTGGTATGGGATAAACAGATCATTGCAGATAGCCAATATCAAAATATTGCTGATTTTGTTCCCACCAATAGCACACTCCTATTTAATAATAGTAAAGTAATTGCTGCACGAATTTTATTTGACAAACAGGTAGAGGAAAAGAATGAATTGAGATCAGTTCAAAATAAAATTAATTTACATCAAGATAACAACTCGCAGCCAACTAGAAATAATATAATTGAAATATTTTGTTTGGAACCTAGCTTGGAATATAGTCCTGTGCAAATAGCCATGCAAGCAACCGACAAAGTGTTATGGAATTGTTTAGTGGGTGGTGCTAAGAAATGGAAAACTCCCTTTCTTGAAAAAAAATTATTTTATAATAATAAAGAGATTCGCTTTTTTGCAAAAAAAATAAATCAATTAGACGGAAAGTTTTTAATTGAGTTTTCCTGGGATGATACTAATATTATATTTTCTGAAATTTTAGCACTCATTGGTCAAATACCTTTACCTCCTTATATTGATAGAAATACCACAGCCGAAGATAAGGATAGATACCAAACCACCTATGCGAGTGAAGAAGGATCTGTTGCCGCACCTACTGCAGGATTGCACTTTAGCCAGGAGCTACTAAATAAAATTTCATCAAATAATATTTCGCTACAATTTTTAACGCTACATGTTGGCGCAGGTACATTCATGCCTGTTAAAACGGAACTCATTAACGATCACCCCATGCATGCGGAGTTTTTTGAAATTGAAAAAAAATTGATTCACTACTTAATTGAAAACAATAACCGGCTAATTGCAGTAGGCACTACTTCACTTAGAACTATTGAAAGTTTGTATTGGTTAGGTGTAAAAATTATTGCGAATCCAAAAATCACACCCACCCATTTACATTTACTGCAATGGGATGCTTATGAAGTGGGTGAAAAAGAAATACCAAAACTAGAAGCACTCCATGCAATTGTCAACTGGATGGAAAGGAATCAATTACAAACCCTAATTTCCAAAACACAATTAATGATTATGCCAGGTTATCGTTTTAGAATGGTCAAGGGATTGGTTACCAATTTTCACCAACCTAAATCAACCTTGCTTTTAATTATTGCTGCAATTGTTGGAGCCGAATGGAAAGCTATTTACCAACACGCCTTGGAACATCAATACCGATTTTTAAGTTACGGGGACGGATGTTTATTTTGGATACCAGACGCTATTCAAGCATCCAATGATTAATTTAGGCTAATATTATAAATTCAAATTAAACAACGGGAAGGGTAATTTCAATAGTGGTGCCATGGTCCAACTCGCTCTGAACGCGGATCTGCCCTTTATGTAAGGCCACTATACGCTTTACATAACTCATACCTAAGCCAAAGCCTTTTACATTGTGAATATTTCCCGAATGGGCGCGATAGAATTTTTCAAAAATATGCTTTTTCGTTTCATTGGTCATCCCTATCCCATTATCCTCAATGGTAATGATTATTTTATTATTCACATTGGCAGTACTTACTAATATATCAATCGCTTCCTTGGAATACTTAATGGCATTATCCATTAAATTAGAAAGCACATGCAATAAGTGTTCTTCATCTGCGGCAATTTCTGGCTTTGTTGCATCCAGTTGCATATGAATGTTAGAAGGCTTCTCCTCTAATTGCAACTTATAACTATCTACCACTGCCTGAATTAGGTCATGTACATTAACCGGCTGCTTGTTTAATTCTAGGTCCTTATTTTCAAGCTGCCCGGTTTCTAAAATAGTCTCCACATGTTTATTCATGCGTACATTTTCCTCCTTAATAATATTACTAAAATAGGCAACTGAAGTTGGATCCGACTGCACTTTTGCGGTTTTTAAAGCATCCACAGCCAAGGAAATTGTCGCTAAAGGCGTTTTTAATTCATGCGTCATGTTATTAATAAAATCATTCTTGATTTCATTCACCTTACGCTGATTTAATAAGGAACGAATCGTAATAAAAAACGCCGCTAATACTACTATAATAAAAAGTATCGCCCCCAAAATAATCCACTTCAATGAATTTAGTAAATACAGCCTTACATCAGGAATAACAATGATCAAGGATTCAAAGGGCCCCACTGGCTCAATGACATCCTGCGGCATAACTGGCACACGAACTTGCAAGCTGTTTAAATCTTCCGTAAAAGAGTCATCAAAATTATTACTCCTTAATTCGAGTATACTTTTTTTATCTGCTACCGCAAATTCAAAATGCAAGTCGCCTATTTCAAATTTATCAAATGCAGATTTTATTTTTTGATTCAACTCTTTATAATCATACATATCTGCAATCGTAGACTCATCAAATTTGTGCAAATGATATTCACTCTCCAAACTCAATCGCCCCCTTTTTGGTAATCGAAATGACAATCCGCTATTCATTTTCTTTCCGATATCTGTCACTACTAATAAACCAGTCTGGTTAATCTTTTCAGACAACTGATTCCTTTGTAATAAAAACAAACCCTGCAACCAAGTAATTTGGATGAATAATATCCCAATGATGGATAAAGTGATTAAAACAATAATTACTGGAAATGTTTTTTTCATATACAACGAATGCGAAAAGTTCCTTTTTTACCTAATTTTTACATTATGTGAATATAAATAAAAATCCCTCCAGAAAAGTCGGGAGGGATTCAAATATTTTATAATATTTTGTTATTGTATCATTACAAAACGCCTTCAACCAATACGGTTGTTTTATTGTTAGCCACTTCCACAAAACCACTCTTAATGGTGTATGCTTCCGATTTAGTAGCTGTCATTAATACCTTTACTTGACCCTTACCTAAAGCACTCACTAGAGGAGCGTGCTTATTCAAAATTTCAAATAAACCATCAATACCTGGCAATTGCACCCCAAATACATCTCCACTAAATAACTTTTTGTCGGGCGTTAATATTTCCAATAACATGTGCGCAGTTTAAATGTTCGAATTTGTTAATTAAGCTTGAGCCATCATTTTCTTACCTTTCTCAATTGCATCTTCTAAAGATCCAACTAAGTTGAATGCAGCTTCCGGATATTGATCAACCTCGCCATCCATAATTGCATTGAATCCGCGAATGGTATCTTCAATAGATACAAACACCCCTTTTAAACCTGTAAACTGTTCAGCTACATGGAAAGGTTGTGACAAGAATCTTTGAACACGACGCGCACGAGATACGATTAATTTATCTTCATCACTTAATTCATCCATACCTAAGATGGCGATGATATCTTGTAATTCCTTATAACGTTGTAAAATCATTTTAACTCTTTGCGCTGTATCATAATGTGCATCACCTACAATCGCTGGTGTTAAAATTCTTGAAGTTGAATCCAAAGGATCCACCGCAGGATAAATACCTAAATCGGCAATTTTACGAGACAATACTGTTGTTGCATCTAAGTGCGCAAAAGTGGTTGCTGGCGCTGGATCTGTTAAATCATCCGCAGGTACATATACCGCTTGTACAGAGGTAATGGAACCATTTTTTGTTGAAGTAATACGCTCTTGCATCAATCCCATTTCAGTTGCCAATGTTGGTTGGTAACCTACCGCAGATGGCATACGACCTAATAAAGCCGAAACCTCAGAACCTGCTTGTGTAAAACGGAAGATATTATCAACGAAAAATAAAATGTCTTTTCCTTTTCCTGCACCATCTCCATCACGGAAATATTCTGCAATCGTCAAACCACTTAAGGCAACACGCGCACGTGCTCCAGGAGGCTCATTCATTTGTCCAAATACGAAAGTAGCTTTTGATTCTTTTAATTCCTCTAAGTTTACTTTGCTTAAATCCCATCCACCTTCTTCCATGCTGTGTTTGAAAGCATCACCATATTTCATGATCCCTGCTTCAATCATCTCACGTAATAAGTCATTACCCTCACGTGTTCTTTCACCCACACCCGCAAATACGGATAATCCACCATGCCCTTTGGCAATATTATTAATTAACTCTTGAATCAATACTGTTTTACCAACACCCGCACCGCCAAACAAACCGATCTTTCCACCTTTTGCATATGGCTCAATCAAGTCAATTACTTTAATACCTGTAAACAACACTTCAGTTGCAGTACTTAAGTCCTCAAACTTTGGAGCAACTGCGTGAATTGGACGACCATTTGATTTATCTAATTGCGGCAAACCATCAATTGCATCTCCTGTAACGTTAAACAAGCGACCATTGATTCCTTCACCTACTGGCATTGAAATTGGTTTACCTGAATCTTCTACTTCCATACCTCTTACCAAACCTTCTGTTCCTTCCATTGCAATCGCACGAACACTATCCTCTCCTAAGTGCTGTTGCACTTCAAGAATAATTTTTTCGCCATTTGGTTTTAAGATAGCTAGGGCATTATAGATTTCAGGAAGTGCATTCTGATTAGGGAATTGCACATCCACTACTGCGCCAATAATTTGTTTGATTTTACCTGTTGTTGCCATAATATTCTATTTCGGCTGCAAAGATAAGGTATTGCAAGATTATTGCAAAAATTGTAGGTAGATAATCGCAGCTAAAATTCCCCCAATAATGGGTCCAAATACCGGAACTGCCGCATACCCCCAATCACTACTGCCTTTGCCCTTAATTGGCAGGATAAAATGCATGATCCTAGGACCCAAATCTCTCGCTGGATTAATGGCCCAACCTGTGGGTCCACCCAATCCAAAGCCAATTCCACCCACTAATAGGGCTACTGGCAAAGCAGATAATGACCCCAAATCAGATCCAGCTGGTTTTAGGAAAAAAATCCCTATTAAAAATAGCATGGTGGCCAAGGTTTCTGTGATGAAGTTTTGGGGCAAATTACGAATGGATGGGCCTGTACTAAAAACTGCCAATTTCGCCGATGCGTCATTACACTCAATAAAATGATCTTTATACACCATCCAAACGAGGAGTGCACCGAACATGGCCCCCAATAATTGGGCTAAAATATAAGATGGCACTAGCGCCCAACTAAATTTACCTGCACTCGCAAGTGCAATAGTTACGGCAGGATTTAAATGTCCCCCACTAATACTACTTGTTACATAGACACCTATAAATACAGCAATCATCCATCCCAAAACAATGGAAATAAGTCCCCCATTATTTCCCTTAGTATTTGGAAGCACTACATTGGCAACAACACCATTACCAATGGTGATGACAAGTGCTGTTCCTAATAATTCAGCTACAAAAGGAGTCATGATATTCTATTTTAATTTTGAACGATATATTAAATTAAGAAAAAATAATCGTTAAAAATACTTATTTAAAAATTCATCTAAATAAGCACTTATCTGCAACTATTTTTGCTATTTTTTTTTACCAGTTATTTGTCGCTTTTATCGCACGCGCCCAACCATGAATAGATTCGGATCTTTGCGTATCGCTGTTAGTGGGTTCGAAGGTTTGATCAATTTGCCACTTAGCGCTTAATTCTTCTATGTCCTTCCAAAATCCCACCGCCAAGCCTGCCAAATAAGCAGCGCCTAATGCAGTCGTTTCAACCATCGTTGGACGAATCACTTTGGTGTTTACAATATCAGACTGAAATTGCATGAGTAAGTTATTATGCGTAGCGCCGCCATCCACTCTTAATTCCGCAATAGGGATTCCTGCATCAGCTTCCATTGCTTTTAGCAAATCATAACTTTGAAATGCAATGCTTTCGAGTGCCGCGCGTGCAATATGCGCGGACGAAGTACCGCGCGTTATGCCAACGATGGTGCCTCTTGCATGTTGATTCCAATAGGGCGCACCCAAACCTGCAAATGCAGGAACAAGATATACGCCATCCGTATCTTTTACTTGACTTGCCAATGCTTCAATTTCTGATGAATTTCTAATTAAATGTAACCCATCTCTTAACCATTGTACCACAGCGCCACCAATAAATACACTCCCTTCCAATGCATAATAAGTATGCCCATTAATTTGTAAGGCAATTGTGGTTAATAAATTATTTTTTGAAGCAACCGCTTTTTCACCCGTATGCATTAACATAAAGCAGCCCGTTCCGTAAGTATTTTTTACCATGCCCGCTTGCGTACACATTTGACCAAACAATGCAGCTTGTTGGTCACCCGCAATTCCAGCAATCGGAATTTCATGATGTGCAAATAATTGTGTGGTATGCCCATAAATTTCACTACTGCTTTTTACTTGAGGCAGCATCGAAGCTGGGACATCTAATATTTCTAATAATTCCTTATCCCATTGTAATGTGTGAATATTAAATAACATGGTTCTTGATGCATTTGTCACATCTGTTACATGCACTTTACCATTGGTTAATTTCCAAACCAACCAGGAATCAATCGTTCCAAAAATTAATTCCCCTTTGTTGGCTAATTCGCGAGCGCCTGCTACATGATCTAAAATCCATTTCACTTTTGAACCCGAAAAATAAGCATCAATGACAAGGCCTGTTTTTTCTTGAATTTTTTGTGCAAGTCCTTTGGCTTTTAAAGTATCACAAAAGTCTGCAGTTCTTCTATCCTGCCAAACAATTGCATTATAAATCGGTTGCCCGGTAATTCTATTCCAAACAACAGTCGTTTCTCTTTGATTGGTAATTCCAATAGCAGCAACATCGTCAATGGACAATCCCTTCATACTAATTGCTTCGGTAGCTACGCCCATTTGGGTACTCCAAATTTCAAGTGGATCATGTTCTACCCATCCCGCTTTGGGAAAGATTTGCGTAAATTCTTTTTGAGAGGTTGCGTGAATTTGACCTTGATGATCAAATAAAATAGCGCGACTACTCGTTGTTCCTTGATCAAAGGATAGGATATATTTTGGCATTACAATCAGTTATTTGATGGTAAGTTAAATAAAGAAATGCAAAAAACTACCTTCTGTTTTTTAACCAAGATTCAGGATTTAAGGCCACCCCTTTTTCATTATAAATCATAAAGGAAATTGCACCCTCCCCGTCAAGGTTAACCCCTGACTTAGCAATAATTGTTCCGGCCTTCACTTCCTGTCCCACACTTATAGTTGCATTATTTAGGTAGGTGTACATGGTGAAATATTTACCGTGTTGTATAATGATCGTTAAATCACCATTCACATCCCCCACATAGGAAACCTTTCCATTAGCTACACTTCGAACAGATGTTCCCTTCGGCGCCGCCAATTCAATACCATCGCTTTTTCGAGTCAATTTGGTACCAGGTATATTTTCAACACCAAAATGAATATACACATATCCCTTATCCGCAGGCCAAGGCAAATTGCCTCTATTCGTTTCAAATGAAACGGAAGTTTCCCTTCCTTCCTCTGTCGTTTCTAATGCAGAATAAGGACGATTATCAGTGGTGCTTTTTAAACCACCTTCAGTAGCGCTTACTTTAGCGCCACCACTGGAAGCTGCTTTTTTATTTTCAATACTTGGCTTTGCTTTGGCGTTATCATTATTGACTTTTAACTTAGCCAACCTATCTTTTTCTTTTTTCTCTGCCTCTAAGGTTTCTCTTCGAATAATTGTCAAAATTGCTTGTTGCATTTTTTTACGTTGCGCTTCCTTTTGACGCACTTGCGTGGTAATTTCCTGCTCCTTACTTTTTAATTGATTGACCACTTTGTCCTGCTCTTTTCTATCCACCACTAATACTTTCAATTGGTCATTTTGTACATTCAAGGTTTTTAAACGATCATTTTTATTGGAACTTAATGTTTCAATTTTTACCCCTAAATCAGTTTGAGATAAATCAATAGCTTGCGCTTGAGCGGCTCTATTTTGTCGATAACTTTTCAAATAAGTAATTCGCTTAATAGCGTCATTAAAGCTATTCGCCGAAAATAGAAAACTTAAGTATTCATAACCACTTCGACTTTTGTATGCAAAAATGATACTTTTAGCATACCTCGATTTTAAAGTATCTAAATCCTTACTTAATTTTTGAATGTCCAATTGATTGTTGTAAATAGCATTGTCTAAAATTTGAACTTGCTTCTTGATCCCATATATAAGCGCCTCTCTTTTTTGAATTTTATCACGAATCACCGCCAATTGCCCTAAGGAATTTTTTTTATTCTTTTTTGTCTGTTCCAATAATCGATTTAAGTCATCTAACTCCTTTCGAATGGATTGCTCTTCCTTCTGCAAATCTTCCCTTGAGGCATTTGATTGCGCCTGAACACCTGCATTGACAAAAATTAACAAAAAAACAAAAAGTATACTTTTTTTAAACATAATATTATTTTTCACACTAGTTATTACTTACGCTTACCTGTTTTAGGTATAATTACCTTGGGTATGGCAAAAGTATATTTTACAGGCTCATTAAATGCAAACTCCTTCACCTCCATGCGAATGTCCAGTTTCTGCTGCGCTACAATTGAGATGGTTCTATTTAATGGGAACTGATATCGTCCAACATTTACGTGATCTGAATAAGAAATGTCACATGTTCTATGCTGATTAATATCAATATCATCCAACTTCAGATGCATCACTTTGGTATTATCATTATCTAGTATCACTAAATTTTTAAATAACCTTCCCAATAAACTTACTTGAAATCTATCGTTATAGGATTTATAAGATAATATATTACTACTATCTATAAATATTGGATTTCCTAGAATCAGATCTTGTATTGTGAGAAATGTAAATGGAATTTTTACTACTTCTTGCAAATAACTGATTGGTTTTTTTTCAACGCTTTTAGTTTTATTTAAAGGATACAAAAAAACAACACTGTCTTTTTTTATGAATGCCTTAATTCCGATGACACCCATAGCGCCTCGAATCGTAATATAAATTTGGCTATCCTTAATCATACTCACATTGGCAATGTAGGAATCGGAATTTTTAGAAGATTCATATTCTAATTTAATCCTTGCATTCATTGTTTTATAATCAAGCTTAGCGATTGCAATTTTGTTTAAAATATTTTTAACAATGGATAAAGAGTCCACTTTTTTTATTTCTGCAACAAATTGATTTTTACTCGTATCGCTTTTTGATATTGCATCTTGAATTATTTGCACTTTTTTAAATGTGGCGCAAGAAGTTGCCAGAAGTAATAAAAAAAACAGTAAATATTTTTGTTGCACCATGAATTAAATTATTTTTTGCCTGTATGACCAAATCCGCCAGTACCTCTTTGTGTTTCATCTAATTGAGCAACCAGCTCCCAATCCACTTTTTCAACACATTGAAAAACTATTTGGGCAATACGATCGCCATCGTTAATTATTTGAGACTCCGTAGATAAATTTATTAAAATTACTTTTATTTCTCCTCTATAATCAGCATCAATAGTCCCAGGGGTGTTTAAACAAGTAATGCCTTGTTTAATAGCTAAGCCGCTACGCGGTCTAATTTGCGCTTCCCAATTTTCAGGAATGGCTAAAAAAAGTCCAGTAGGTACCAAACATCTTTCCATAGGGGACAATGAAATAGGGGAAGCTAAAAATGCCCTGAGATCCATACCCGAAGATCCAGTTGTTGCATAAACCGGCAAGGGATGATGACTATTATTTACAATTTGGACTTTGTTTGGCATGCCAACAAAAGTAAGTAAAAATCAAAGGAATTCGCACTTGAACCAACAAGAGTAAATTAGGAATATGTTAAAAATAAAAGATAGACCCAAATCTGATGGTGTTTGATAATGGATTTCTTGATAACCCACCCCCAGAAGGTACTAAATAAGAAATATTAAACTTATTCTGAAGATACTGAAAACTAGCACCCATGGTAAAATATTGGCCATTACTTGAGACTTGAGATTCATAAGAATAACCTGTTCTTAAGTAAAAGATCTTGTTATAATTATATTCAGCACCAACGGAAGCTTTCAATGTTTCCCCTAATGGAGGACCATATTGCTTTGTAAAGGAATTGAACCAGCTTGACACTACGGATTGAGAAAAATATTGATCATCGGTTCCGCCGGTAGAAAGATCTGGATAAGCTGGCACCAACAATCTATTTACATCAATCCCAAATTCTAGGGAATTGTCGCTATCAAATTTAGTTAAGTACCCCAAACCTAATCCAAGATTGGCAGGAATAAAATACTTCCTTGTATTTTCATTGGAGTAATTTATTTTACCACCTAAATTAGACATCAATAAACCTGCATGAAATCCTTCTCCATTTTCATTTTGCTTATAATACAAACTGATGTCTCCTGCGAGGGTATTGCCAGCTCTAAAATTAGTGCTTGAATTTAATAGTGCCCCTTGAACCAACCTTGAATTGATATAACGCAAGGTGACGCCTAAACTTAAATTTTGTGTTAACAATATACTATACCCCGCATCAAAACTAAACTCGGAAGGTTTGGTATCTAAATACTGCGTACCATATTCATCTGAAAAAGTAATGTTTCCCAAACTAAAAAATCGCAAGGAACTATTAAAACTACTAAAATCATTTAATTTTTTATAGTACCCCATACTTGCCAAATAAACATCAGACAAACCCAAATCTTTTAACCAAGGGGTATAGTTGATTAAAAAACCACTTTTGTTTTCTAGCAATGGTAATTTTGCAGTATTGCCAAACAAATCATTGGCTTCAGGTGACATGGCTAAGGATAAATTTCCCATACCCGCTGATCTTGCATCTGGTGATATGCGCATGAAGGGCACCGCCGTATTAATTCGTTTATTATAAATTTGCGCATACAGCCCTTGAGAAATAAAAAATAAGGCTAAAAACAAGAAGCCTACTTTTCTTGATCCCATTTTTACAGATAATGCGTTTTTCATGATTTTCATTATAATAAAGTAAAGATAGTTAATGGTGGCTAATATTTAAGAAACTTATTGCTAAGTTGTATTTCTTGTTGCTCATCCTTAACAATTAATTTATAAAAATAAGTGCCGACGGGCAGCCTGCCTAATTCAAAAGTATTAGATAAAACCACCTTATTAAGAAGCGGGCCTTCGAAAGTTTTGGTCAACTGCTTTATTCCTATATTATTATATATTTCAATGGTATAAATTAGGGACTTATTCGCATCCCTTAACTGGCTGATTTCAAAGCTAAAACGCGTGTTAGATTGCACTGGATTCGGGTAATTAGTTAAATTTTTAACCGATAATATGCTACGGTTGGGTACAATTACATTTAAAGTATCCTTATTTGAGTTTCCGATTAAATCCCAGGCTTTAATGATGAGTTGATGCGCCCCAGCACTTAATGTGGGAAGGGCATATTTTATTTTACCACTTTGATAGGTATTCACATCTGCTGTGTAATAATTATTTAAAATAATCGGGCTTTGCGCTTCTCCATCAATGACCAAACTAATATCATGGCCCAATGAATTTCCCGATGTTTGAATACCTGAACTATCTTTTAAATTGATATATAAATTCGAATTCTCATTAATCCACGTTTTTTGAATGTATTGGTTTAAGGTATCATTGATGAATACTTTTTCAAAAATAGGTCCAGTGGTGTCCGTTGAAATATTTTCCGAAAATGCATTTACAAACAAACTATCATATATTCCAATAGCATCTGCATTCCCAAGATTATTGGATGCATATAATTGCATTCTTAAAGCCCCTTGATTAATGGCTACCTCCTTAGGTAAGATAAAATCAACATTGAACAATCCTTTGGATACAATCGCACTCCCTTTAAATAAAATATTTTCTTGTGTAGAAATACTTACTGGAATACTTGATGAAACATTAGCCAATGTTTTTTGTTTTTTTGGAACATCATATAAAATAAACTCCATCAACCCGTCAAAATTATTAAGCAAATTTCCGTTTTGTTTAACCGTACCAGCTACCTGGTACTTTCCACCGGCTTTTAAAGTATCCTTCCCTTTAAATATTTTTTGATTGATCCGCTCAATATTAACCCTATACTTTGGCTTAGCCAATTGCATTGCAGGATCACCCATTAAATTAAACTTGAAGGCATTAATATAATCACTGCCCTTTTTCCAATAATTTGATTTTGCATTTTGCAAGGCGGCACCAATACTTTTGTAATTATCAAGGGGATCAGGAACTAATAATTGCTGAATAAATTCTTCATTAATTTCCTTATTATTAAATGCAAAAACCAACCTGCTCGCGGCCACTAGTCCAATAATGCCCTTTTCATTTTTCACAAAAGCATCAAATCCAATGGGTGAAATTTGGGGTTGGTCAAATGGGGCAAAATCACAACTGGCTGTTATCATCAAGGGGAGTTTGCCCGCATTGTCCCACTGCATAATTTCATTTTGCGTAATCACCGCCTCCTCTGCCAATCGGGTATAATTTCCATGCCCTGTATAATTCAAAATTAAAGATCCATTATTCACCATTTGCTTAATCATATTATTCGCCAATGGATACGTGTTACCTGCGGAAGAATTTATCGCAGGATATAAATCCAAGTAAATTTTTTTCTGATTCCATTTGGGCTGATTTACCTTCAAGCCTGTTGAAATTTCTTCGGCATGTTGCAAATGCAGATTGTAATCACCATCATCTGCAATCCAGGTTATTTGATTGCGCCAAGGACCTAAATTTTTTTGACTTTGGTACTGCATTAATTTTTTAACAGTCGCTTCTGCATCTACTGTATTTTTAACTGGAAGCCGCCCAACTGACAAAGCCAATGACTGAATTCCTTGCGGGGAATTAATATCTTCCCCGTCCTTTAAAATTGCAAAAAAATCATCAGTGGTGTAACTTGATAAAACAGAATTTGAAATCCCGCTTTCATAACTAGGAATTTGTGTTTGGTTATCTATTTTTTTATAATCAAAATTTCCGATACCTAATAACAACAAATATTTTGGGATGGTTGTATTATTTTTCTTAGCCTTATCATATATATATTTGACATAATTCCTAATACCAATGGGGCTTGGCTGGCCTCCTGAAAACTCATTAAATACCCGCGCAGTGGTGGTTACGAAAGTGGCCAAGCCATTATTTACCGAATGGAATTTTGCTAAACTGTCAGCCGCTTTTAAATAATTAGAAGCAGTTATAATGATATAATCCGCAGCAGGGGTATTTAACAAACTCGGATAATCGATGTTTAATAGTTCCACCAAACTAGGTGTTTCATATCCTAATTTATTGACGCCATAAAACTCACGCAAGCTATCTGCTGTTTGAATAAATGAGACAATCCCGTTTTGAAAATTATTAACCATTTCCACTGGATTTTCCGGCTGAGTCACCTCCCAAATTTTTGTGGCCGCATCGGCATCTTTTATTTGATATTGAACTATTTTTCCAGGTCCCACCAAACTGGCATTTCGAAACCCAACTGATTTCGCCCCTCCATAAAAACCTATTTTTCGTCTTGCCTGAAGTGTGACATAATTAATCCATCCCGTACTATTTGCATTCGCGCTGATATATCCAATACCCAAGTTTGCTGCAATTAAATTTGAATTCATCAAATTAGTGGACGCCGGAATTCGAAAAGTATCCATGACCACATTTGCAGCATCATCATATATATATCCCGAAATTGGCGGAACCACAGTTGTTCTTAATTTTTGATCATTCAAAGTCAACTCAAAATTCGCCGCAGCTGCAGTACTTGCTGCAGCATAATTCAATTTAAAAAATAATTCAGACGGATTGACCAAACCCTCCATGTTTAAGGAGGTTGAGATTTTGGCTTGCTTACCTGCACCCAATCCCATGGGCGCCCCCCACCAAACTTGGCCACTATTTAAAATATTGATTGAATCTTTTTCAATCACCCATCTATCATCAAAAATATCAGTCGTTGTATTTGCTATATAACTTGATTTTGACTTTTGAATTCTTTTACCCTCTTTGCCAAGTGTAATAAAATAATATACTGAATCACCGTGTACATTTTTACCATGCTCAAATAATTGCAATGAACCATTCCATTTCCATTGAATATTGCCTTGGCTATAAAATAAAAAATAATCTTGATTATCAAATTGTCCATCTCCTCCATCCTGCACCTCAATGGCATTTTCATTTAAGCCAACCCCCATATTCGCGTTAACTTTTTCAATTAAATTTGCTGTATTCAAATTAAATAGTTGAAGCTGCGAACTTGCAAATGGAACCGTCAAACCCCATGATTTTAATTGGGTAGCAGTCACCTGATAAAACCCTTGTTTTGACACGGCAATTTTAACCCATTTCCCTTGGGAAAAAGGCGCAGATTGCGCGCTAATATTGGTTGAAAAAAATAGCGAAATGAATAAAATGTATAATACAGCCCATCTCATGGCCTAAAATTAAGCTTTTACTAACATAAGATTCTAAATACATATGTATAAAATGAGCAAAAACTAGTTATATTCGCTGTATATTTTATCACTAATTTGACCCCACAATTACTATGAACTTTATAAATAGTATTTTATTGTTTTTCGCAATGTTATTAATTAGTCCTGTACTTTTTAATTCAAATGAAAGTGAAACATTTAAAACAGTGTCTAATAGCATGCTTGTTGATGCTAAAAATGACCCTTACGAAGGCATGACACGCATCCAAGGTGGCACATTCGCAATGGGCGTAAATCAAGAAGATGTAATTGGAGATTGGAACAACCGCCTAAGAAGGGTTACCGTTAGCTCATTTTACCTTGATCAAAAAGAAGTAAGTAATAAAAACTATAAAGCTTATTTACATTGGCTTGAGAAGGTTTACATACCCACCAATCAAGATTCTATTGTTAATGAAGCAAGACCAGACACTTTAGTTTGGCGAAGTGAGCTTGCCTATAATGAACCAATGGTTGAAGCTTATTTCAGACACCCCTCATTTAATGATTATCCTGTCGTTGGTATATCTTGGGATCAAGCAAATGAATATTGCAAATGGAGAACTGATAGGGCCAATGAAACCCTTTTGATGAAATTAGGATATATTGATGCAAAAAATGACTCGAACAAGGCAGTAGGGGCAAATAATTTTAACAAAGAGGCCTATTTAGCTGACGAATACAATGTTGCGCCTACAACTAAAATTGCCAATAAAAAACTAAAAAAAGGCGAAGAGGCTCCCAAATTAAAAATTAGCTTCGAAGATGGTGTTATGACAGCAGACTATCGGTTACCTACGGAAGCAGAATGGGAATATGCAGCAAAAACAACAATGATAAGCGGGTCATCAAATACCGCATTAAAAAATGGCGGGAATGCAAAAAATAAAAATGCACAGCTTACTTCTTCTGACTTACCTTTTCCTTGGAGCGGCAGCGGAAATAACAATTTAAGAGATACGAAAAAAGGGAAAACGCAGGGATTGTTTTTAGCGAATTTCAAAAATGGTAGCGGTGATTATAAAGGAATGACTGGATATACTAATGAATCAAATGGCATGATTGATAAAGTGAGTAGTCATTTGCAAAATCAAAGTTTGAAATTGTACAATTTAGCTGGCAATGTGAATGAGTGGGTAGCAGATGTTTACCGTCCCATGAATACCATGGATATGGATGATTTTAATCCATTCCGTGGAAATGTCTTTCAATCTAATGACACCAAATTATCCAAAGGAAGTCGTCGGGATGCGAAAGGTAGAATAATAAAAAATATCGAATCGGATTCCGCATTAAAATTACGCAACTATGATCACGCAGATGCAATTAATGCATTAGATGGTGATGATAATACTAATGCAAGTTATGAATCAGGTAGCAACACATTAATTTCAAATAAATCTAGGGTTTATAAAGGAGGTAGTTGGAAAGACCGTCCTTATTGGTTAAATCCAGGAACGAGAAGATACATGGACCAAGATAAATCAAACAACAATATTGGATTTAGATGTGCGATGTCCGCTTTTTACGAAGCGCCTCCCAAAACGAGCATTTTCAGTTTTGGAAGAAAAAAATAAATAACCCATGAATATACGTATTGGCTCAGGTATTGATTTTCATCAGCTTGTAGAAGGTCGTGATTTATGGATTGGAGGCATTAAAATTCCACATACAAAAGGGGCTTTAGGTCATAGCGATGCAGATGTTTTATTACATGCTATATGTGACGCATTATTGGGTGCATTAAGCTTAGGCGATATTGGCACCCACTTTCCAGATAACGATAATGCATATAAAAATATAGACAGTAAAATTTTATTAAAAAGAACTTACGATTTAATAACTGAGAAGGGGTATTATATTATTAATATCGATTCTTCTTTATGTCTGGAAGCTCCAAAAATAAAACCACATGTACAAGCGATGCAAACTTGCATTGCCGAAATATTAAATATTGCAGTTGATGCTATTTCAATCAAAGCAACCACCACAGAAAAAATGGGATTTGTCGGAAGAGAAGAAGGCTTAGTAGCCTACGCAACTTGTTTATTAGCGACTAAATAGTTTTATGCAATTACCATCTATTGCTTTTTTATACGAAATTTTCAAAAAAAGTTCAAGTGTTCAAAAGGATACACGAAAATTAAAACTAGGGGATATTTATTTCGCATTGAAAGGTCCCAATTTTAATGGTAATATTTTTGCTTTAGCCGCATTAGAGGCTGGCGCATCATTTGCGGTGGTAGATGAAGCCATACCTTATAGCGAGGCCATTGATGATCGTATTTTACAGGTAGCTGATGTGCTAACCACTTTACAAGATTTAGCAAAACATCACAGACAACAATTTAATATTCCATTTATTGCAATTACAGGAAGCAATGGTAAAACAACCACCAAAGAATTAATAGCAGCAGTACTTAGCGCCCATTTCAAAACATACACGACCGTTGGAAATTTAAATAATCACATAGGTGTTCCACTCACCTTATTAAGCGTTCAATCAGATGCGCAAATGGCAGTGATTGAAATGGGTGCAAACCATTTAAGTGAAATTGGAAGTTATTGCCAATATGCAATGCCCAACTATGGTATGATTACCAATTGCGGTAAAGCTCATTTGGAAGGATTTGGTTCTGAGGAAGGTGTAAAAAAAGGGAAGGGTGAATTATATGATTACCTTAAAATAAATAAGGGCGCCGTATTTGTAATGAAAGATTATGATTATTTAAATACAATGAGTGCCGGCATTGAAAATATAATTACCTACGGAAATACACTTGGAGAACTACAAGGCCAAGCGCAAACCAATAATGGATTGTTACAAGTCGTATTCACTAAAGGCACTTTGCTTGAACAAATACAAACACAATTAGTAGGTGACTATAATCTACCCAACGTACTTGCCGCAGTATGCATAGGACAGTATTTCAAAGTACCTATTGAAAAAATAAAAACTGCTATTGAAAATTATATACCATCCAACAGCCGTTCCCAATTAACCAGTTGGAAAAACAATCAAGTAGTTTTGGATGCTTATAATGCTAACCCAAGCAGCATGAAAGTAGCGATTGATAATTTTGCAAAATTAGCCGCCGAAAATAAAATTATTTGCCTGGGCGGAATGAAAGAATTAGGCGAAGCTACATTTAACGAACATCAAGCATTGGTCAAACAACTACAACAAACTACTTGGACAAAAGTGGTTTTGGTAGGTAATGAATTCAAAGAGTGCACCCACCATTATGAATATTTTGATACTGTAGTGGCTGCAAAAAAATGGCTAAACGATCAAAATTTTGTCCAACACACCATCTTGATCAAAGGTTCAAGGGGTATCCAGATGGAACAACTGATTGCTGACTAATCACGCACATTTGAACAATGCGCAATAAATCGATATCTTTGCGCCATGAAAAACACCTACCTCTGGAGTACACTCACTAACAAATGCCCAAGATGTAGACAAGGTGACTTGTTTGTTTCCAAAAATCCTTATCGTCTTTCCGAGATCACTACAATGAACGAACACTGCCCTATTTGCAATCAAGCTACAGAAATCGAGGTGGGATTTTATTACGGCACTGGGTATGTTAGTTATGCATTAACAGTGGCATACTTCGTATCCACTTTTGTTGCGTGGAAGGTATTACTTGGAATGAGTTTCGATTTAGATGATAAACGAATTTTTTACTGGATGGGAACTGCTATTGTAACATTATTCATGATACAGCCAATTTTAATGCGCTTATCCCGCTCCATCTGGCTGGGCTGGTTTGTTTCTTATAATAAAGACTGGAAAAATAGTCCTTTAGAATACAATGAGCGAATGATTGAAACTAAAAAGGAGCATTAAATTTATCTAGGAAACCCCAATAATCACAAAGGGTTTCAGTAACTTCGCTTCCCAAAAAGAGAGGTGTCCGAGTGGTTTAAGGAGCACGCTTGGAAAGCGTGTATACGGCAACGTATCGGGGGTTCGAATCCCTTCCTCTCTGCAAAATATAAACAGCAACCCATCCCGGGACACGGGATGGGTTTTTAATTTAGTCACGAGAGCCGAAACTTGTTTCGAGCTCGAAGTGAATGAATTAAAAACACGAGGGCGCGAAGCGCCCGATGGGTTGCTGTTTTATTTTCATAACTCAAAGGATGCCGACGAACAAAGTGAAGTCGGCCATCCTTGATAATTAAAAAAGGATTTTCTTGATGCCGACGAACAAAGTGAAGTCGGCCATCCTTGATAATTAAAAAAGGATTTTCTTGATGCCGACGAACAAAGTGAAGTCGGCCATCCTTTTGGATACACTTTTTATATATTTCTTAACCCTTTTACAGAACCTAGTATTGACAAAACACCGCCTGTCATCATCAACAATATCCCTAAACCTGCAGCGCCATTCAAATCATTATAATATTTTACAGATAAGCATGTAATCAAAAGTCCAAAAATTAAGCTAAGATAATTTAGCTTTTTCTTATCTAGAAAACTAACAATCGCGATAATTAGGCCGCATGCAATCCAAAAATATCCTACCCCTTTTGATTTATCCATAAACCTTACACTCACTCCCAAAATAGAAGCTATTGGAAGAAACATTGAAACAATAGTTAACAAACCACCTGCAAAAGTTAGTTGATTTTTCATATTTGAAATTTTAATTTATAAATAAACTTAAGCTAATATATGTTTTCTCTACCACTCCCCAAAAACCTTCACTGCATTACTCGAAGTGATCTCCGCCACTTCATGCAAAGGCATATTTTTAATCTCTGCTAATTTCTTTGCCACTTCAATAATATAAGCAGGGGTATTTTTTTTGCCACGATAAGGAACAGGCGATAAGTAAGGCGCATCCGTTTCCAACACCAACCACTCCATTGGAATATCTTTGATTGCTTCTGCAACTCCTGCATTTTTATAGGTAAGCACACCGCCTAAACCTAAATGAAATCCCATACTAATAATTTGTTCCGCCGATTCCTTACTTCCACTAAAGCAATGAAAAATGCCGCGTAATCCTTTTTTAGCAAAAGGCTTTACTGCTTCAATAGTTTCACCCATCGCATTACGCGTATGAATTACAATAGGTAAATTATAATCTAATGCCCATTGCATTTGTGTATTAAAAGCGAGCTGCTGTTGCGATACAAAAGTTTTATCCCAATAAAAATCCAAACCAATCTCACCAATCGCAGGAAATTTTCTTTTTGACAATTGATCTGCAACAATCGCTAATTCTGCTTGAACATTTTCTTTTACATAACAAGGATGTAAACCCGCCATTGAAAAACAATTTTTCGGAAACGCATTCTCCACCAAAATTATTGCTTCCAAACTATGACTATCAATTGCAGGCATGAAAATTTTAGTTACCCCTGAACTAATCGCATTTTGCATTAACTGGTCCAAATCAGGTAACAATTCCTCCGAATATACATGCGCATGGGTGTCAATAAATTGCATAAACAAGCTGAATTTGATGCAAAGCAATGCTTTTTTTTAATCTCTGCATACTAAAATAGGAATTTATATCGTTATTGGTTTTAGTTAGCCGTAGCTAACACCATCTAAATACAAAAAAGGTTTTTTATAGGGTACGGATTATACGGCCGAGGTTTCTACCTTGGCTTTTTTTTGCACCTAATTAATTAGAAGTAATTGCCTCAAATCGATATCCTAAGCTGCTAAAATAATTAAGCACTAATGGCAAGGCAGTATGTAAACGATCCCAAGCTTTTGCGCTATCGTGAAAAACAATAATAGAACCAGGCCCTGCATTTTTAATTACGTTTTTAGCACACTGCGCTCCCGTAATTTTAGTATCAAAATCGGCACTCAACACATCCCACATAATTATTTGTTGTGGCAAACTGGCATCTGATTTTATACTTTTTATTTGACAACGTTTGATACGACCATAGGGTGGTCTAAATAAGTCTGAAGTAATTAAATTGGCCGCACTTTTAATATTATTTATATAATCATCTGTTCCCACTTTCCATCCATTTAAATGATCGTAGGTATGATTTCCAACGGCATGCCCATGTTGTAAAACGGACTCGTATATATTAGGATATGAAAGTACATTATTACCAATACAGAAAAAAGTTGCCTTGGCATTATATTTATTTAATTGTTCTAGCACAAAAGGCGTAGCGCAAGGATGCGGCCCGTCATCAAAACTGAGATAAATCACCTTTTCATTGGCAGGTTTTCGCCAAATGCAATTCGGATAAATTGCCCTAAGCCAAAAAGGTGTTTTAATCAAATACATACCCAAAGATAAATAGTTCTTTTGCCCAATTGAATATTATCTTTGTGTAAATAGTTTATAGCATGGATTCAAAGGTCAGAGTAAGGTTTGCGCCCTCTCCTACAGGCGGGTTACATATAGGTGGGGTAAGGACCGTTTTATTTAATTATTTATTTGCAAAACACCACGGTGGTGATTTTATATTAAGGATTGAGGATACCGACCAATCTCGTTTCGTGCCCGGTGCAGAACAATATATTATGGACACATTAGCCTGGTGCGGCTTATCCCCGGATGAAAGCCCTGCAGTGGGTGGCGACTATGCGCCCTATCGCCAAAGCGAACGCAAACATTTGTATAAAAAATACGCAGACCAACTCATTGCTGACGGCTATGCTTATTATGCATTTGACACTCCTAGTGATTTAGAAAACAAAAGAAACGAAATCCCCAACTTCCAGTACAATAAGGCACATCGCAAGGAGATGAAAAATTCTATTTCATTAAGCGAAAATGAAGTGAATGATTTATTAAAAAATAATACCCCCTATGTAGTTAGAATTATCATGCCGGAACAAGAAACCTTGTCCTTTAATGATTTAATTCGCGGTGAAGTTTCCTTTGATACAAGTACAGTGGATGATAAAGTTTTATTAAAAGCAGATGGTATGCCAACATATCACTTAGCCGTGGTAGTGGATGATCATTTAATGAAAATTACACATGCTTTTCGTGGAGAAGAATGGCTTCCTAGCGCACCGGTGCATATTTTACTTTGGAAATATTTATTTGGCTTAAATCATATGCCACAATGGGCACATTTGCCATTGATATTAAAACCAGAAGGACATGGAAAATTAAGTAAGCGTGATGGAGAAAGATTAGGCTTCCCCGTATTTGCCATGGATTGGATGGATCCCAATACAAAAGAACAAACCATTGGATTTAAAGAAAGAGGATTCCTTCCTGAGGCTTTAATTAACTTATTAGCTTTATTAGGATGGAATGATGGAACAGATAAAGAAATTTTTAGCATCGACGAATTAATTGCGCAATTTTCACTAGAGCGTGTACATAAAGGTGGTGCGAAATTTGATTACGAAAAAGCAAAGTGGTTCAACCAAGAATGGATCAAGAGAACAAGCAATGACCAACTTGCTTCATTAGTAAAACCATTTTATGATGATGCGCAAATTGAAGTTCACGAACCCGCCTATTTGGTAAAAGTAATTGGACTTATAAAAGACAGATGTCATTTGCTAACCGATTTCATTACCCAGGGCAGTTTCTTTTTTAAAGCACCAACAGAGATTGACACTGC